>NZ_JBSFJX010000007.1:0-169842 GCF_053598275.1 Streptomyces sp. NPDC001156
ACCCCCGCCCGGGTCCGCCGGGGGTTCCGCCACCTCCGCGTGAAGACCGCCCGGCCCGCAGGAGTGCCCCAACCCTCCCGACCCGGGCCCGGACGCCCACCCGGCTCGAAGAACCGCAGGCCAGCACCACGACACGAGCCCGGGAAGACCGTGAAACGAGCCGAAACCCTCACCGAACACGTCCGCTTGAAACAGCAGCGAGGTTAAACATCAAGCTTAGAGGAGCTGGAATGACTCGTACCAAGAGGATCCTCGTGACCGCCGCGATGGTGGTGGGTGTCACTGCGGGTGCGACAGCCCCCGCCCTGGCTGACATGCACGCCACCGTGACGCCGGACAACACCCACATCACCGCGACGCCCTGATCCCGCACCGGCATTCCACGTCAGCGGGGCCGAGCCAAAGCTCGGCCCCACCGTCGCACACTCAAGGGCGCCGTCACAGCGGGACGACTCGAACCCCTTCCGCGCACAACTTCGTCATGTCGTCCTCGTCGGACGTGTACAGCACCACGTTCCCGCCCAGCCGGCCGGCGATCACCGCCAGCGCCGCGTCGATCGCGTACTTGTGACCATGCAGTCCGGTGTCCCGCAACAAGGCGATCGCGTCCTCGGCGACGTCCCGGGTGACCGGCTCGACGACGATGCGGGACATCGCCCACGCCCAGGCCGCGTGCTGAACCTGCCCGTGATACGCCTCGATGAGGGTCATGGAGCTGGTGACGACACGGATTCCGGAGCGGTGGGCGTCCTTGAGCCGGGCGAGCATCCTGCGGTCACCGCGCACCGCCTTGGACAGTCCCTCGCAGTCCAGTACGTAGCAGGTGACGGCGGCCATCAGCCCGCCATCGGGTACTGGGAGCCGTCGGACGGGCTGCCCTCACGAGCGGCGAAATACCGCTCATGCTCGCGCCGCTCCGTCTCGGCCTCGGCCAGCTCGGCCTCCGTGAGCAGACCGTGCTGCTCCTCCAGCCCGGCCACCAGGTCCCCCAGCCGGTCCTGCTCCCGCTGACGCTCTATCGCCCGCGTGACATAGGCGCTGAACCCGCCGGGCCCCACCTCACGGCGGACCTCCTCGGCAAGCTCCTCAGGCAGCGTCAGGGTGTACTTCTTGGTTGCCATACCACTCACCATACCTACGCCCGCCACCATCGGCCCGCCGGTCACACAGCCATGACCCGCACGTCGTACTCCGGGATCCACTTGTCCCGGGTCACCAGGGTCATGCCCTCGATCTGCGCCTGGGCGACCAGTATCCGGTCGAACGGATCACGGTGGTGCGCAGGCAGCCGGCCCGCCCTCACACCGTGCCCCGCCGTGACGGGCAAGCCGGTGAACTGGCTGTCGCGCACCCGCTCGGCCAGGTCCTCCGGGCCTTCGAGCTTCCCCAGCGACTGCTTGATCGCGATCTCCCACGGGGTCACCGCGCTCACGTACACGCCCGGCTCGGTGTCGAGCAGGTCCTTGACCTCGCCGGGCAGCTCCGGGGAGTCGTCCAGCCACCACAGCACCACGTGAGTATCGAGCAGCAGCCTCATCAGCGCATCCCGAAGGCGTCCGCGATGTCGTCCGGCAGCTCGTCGAAGTCGTCGTGGATGTGGATGTGCCCCCGGAGGGACCCTCGCCCGGTCCGCCTCACCTTCGGGCGGAGCGGGACCACCTTGGCCACCGGCTCCCCGGCCTTGCTGATCACGACTTCCTGCCCCGTGGCGACCTGTTCCAGGATGCGGGAGAAGTGGGTCTTGGCCTCGTGCACGTTGTACTGGCGGACGGGTTCCACGGCGACCTCACGATGTGGTCAGCGAACCAGCGGGTGGACTAACTGATGGACTAAGTGTAATCGACTCCCGTGAGCCGGACCAGGCGGCGCCACGGCGGCCCGGAGGAGGACAGCACGCGGAGAGCGGCGCCGAGCCCCGTCCGTTCACCCTGTGCGCCCTGTTCGCCCGCCCGACACCCATGCGTCGCACCCGGCGGCCACGCTCGGGTGTCATGGCATCCGACCGGAGTGCGTCGGCAGGCCCTGGGCTGTCGTCGGCGATCGTTCAGTTCCTTCCCCTCGCTGTGGTGGCCGTCGTGTTGCTGGACGGCGCCACCGACTTCTTTCCCGACGACCCGATCGTCGGCATCCTGACGCCGACGCGGCTTGCCCTGGTCATCGGGCTGATCGCCCTGGTCGTGCCCGTGCCGGGCCGGCGGCGGGCGCGGCTCGGGGACTTCCGCACGCGGCTGGATCTGCCCATCGCGCTCCTGCTCCTGGCCTCGGGGGCGACCACGTACGTCGGCGGGCATCCCACCGCGCCGCTGCGCGGCCTGCTGACCGTGATCGTCTGCTACTACCTGGTCGTCGGGGTGTGCCGTACCGCGCCCGGGTCGTGGCGGGCACTCGGGTTGCTCGCGCTGGCCGGGGTCGCGGCGGCCAGCACCACCGCCTTCTCCCAGGTGACCAACAAGACCCCGACCGGCTTCTGCCGCACCGGGCTGCTCACCGACGTCGCCTGCGACGCGGGCGGGGACGGTGTGCTGATCCGGGCCACCGGCACCTTCTCCAACCCGAACCTGCTGGCCGCCTTCCTGGTGCTCCTGCTGCCGTTCGCCCTGCTCGCCGCGGTGGCGATCGAAGAGCGCACGGCGCGCACCGCCATCGTCGTCCTGGTGGTCATCGGGTACGGGGCGCTGCTGACCACGTTCTCCCGCGGCGGGTACGTCGCCGGTGCCGCCGGGCTCCTGGTGCTCGCCGGGGCCTACTGGCTGGCGCCCCGGCTCGCCGAGCGGGCACAGCGGCGGTTGTTCGGCTTCCTGGGCATCGCGGCGCTGCTCGCCGCGGCCGCCGCCATCTGGGGCGTGTCCCGGGCCGGCAACGCACTGGGTGTGCGCGGCCAGGCATGGGCGGCGGCGCTCGAGGTCGCGGCCCACAACCCGCTGGGCGTCGGTCTTGGGCGGTCGGGCGTCGTCATATCCGCCACCGCGCCCGGCGACCGGGTCTTCGTCCACGCGCACAACCTGTGGCTGAACTGGCTGGTGGAGACCGGGCCGCTCGGTCTGCTCGCGATCGTCTCGGTGACCGTGATCGTCTGGTCCTCCGCGGCCCGCGCATCCCGCGCGAAGTCGGTCCTCGGGACCGTCGGACTGTCCGCGCTGACCGGGTTCTTCCTGGCGAGCATGCTGGATCACCCGGCCAACCTGGACCGGATCGACGAACTGTTCTGGTTGGTGCTCGCCGCGGTCATGGCCGAAGCCCCGGCCGGTTGGCGCCGTTCCGGCGCCTCCCCCGCTCCGGCCGCCACCGAGCCCACGCAGCCGCGGCACGGTACGCAACGCGTCGGGGCCGGCGCGGCCGTTCGCAGCGCCGCCGTGTCCGGTGCCGGTCATGACCGCCGCCTGAGCTCCCCCTTCACCACCTTGCCGCTCGCGTTCCGCGGCAGGTCCCGTACGAACTCCACCGCCCTCGGCACCTTGTAGTTCGCCATCTCGCGCCGGGACCAGGCGATCAGGTCGTCCCCCGTCAGCACCGCCCCGGGGCGGCGGACCACGTACGCCTTGCCGACCTCCCCGAGGCGGGCGTCGGGTACGCCGATGACCGCCACGTCGGCCACGGCCGGGTGCAGGCCGAGCAGTTGCTCTATCTCCGCCGGGTACGCGTTGAAGCCGCCGACGATGAACATGTCCTTGATGCGGTCCGTGATCCGGAGGTTCCCGGAGGCGTCCAGGACCCCCACGTCGCCCGTCCTCAGCCAGCCCTCCGGAGTCAGGACGTCCGCCGTGGCCCGCTCGTCCTCGAAATAGCCCCGCATGACGTTGAAGCCGCGGACCAGCACCTCTCCCGGCACACCCGGGCCGAGCGGTTCACCGTTCGTGTCCACCACCCGCACCTCCGTTCCCGGGATCGCCCGGCCCGAGGTCGTCGCGATGACCGAGGGCTCGTCCCCCCTGCGGCACATCGTCACGAAGCCGCTCGCCTCCGACAGGCCGTACGCCGTCAGGACCGTCTGCACGCCGATTTCGCCGCGTAGGCGTTCCACCAGGTGGAGCGGGATCACCGCCGCTCCCGTCACCACCAGGCGCAGAGCCGAGAGGTCATGGGCGTCCCTGGACGGGTGGTCCAGGAGGGACTGGTGGAGGGTCGGGGGGCCCGGCAGCACGGAGACCCGTTCGGCCGCGATGTTCGCCAGCACCGTGTCCACGTTGAACACCGGCTGCGGGATCATCGTCGCGCCTCGCATCAGGCACGCCAGCACCCCCGCCTTGTAGCCGAAGGTGTGGAAGAAGGGGTTCACGATCAGATAGCGGTCGCCCTGCCTCAGGCCCGCGAGGCCGGTCCAGATCTCGTAGGCCCGCAGCGACTGCCCGTGCGTGATCACGGCTCCCTTCGGGCGGCCCGTCGTGCCCGAGGTGAAGATGATGTCCGAGGGTGCGGCACCGGTGAGGGATACCGCCCGCTCCCCTGCCTCGGACGCGCCCACCCCCTCCCCGCTCGCCAGGAAGTCCTTCCAGGTGCGGAAGTCGGAGGGGGCGTCGTCCGCCAGGACCACCACCTGCTCCAGGTGCGGAAGGCCCGGGAGGGGGCCGTTGCCTGGTCCGGTCTGCGCGGCCCGCCGCAGCGAGGCGACGTACGACGTCCCCAGGAACGTGCCCGTCACGAAGAGCAGCTTCGCCCTGCTCCGCTCCAGTACGTACGCCGCTTCCGTTCCCTTGAAGCGCGTGTTGAGCGGGACCAGGACCGCGCCCGCCGACACCGCGCCGAGCGCGGAGACGATCCAGTCGAGGGTGTTGGGCGCGCAGATCGCCACGCGGTCGCCGGCCACGACGCCGTTCGCGATGCAGGCCGCCGCCGCGCGCTCCACCCGGGCGCCCAGTTCGGCGTACGAGATCCGGGTGCGGCCCTCGACCACCGCCTCGGCATCGCCGAAACGACGTGCGGCGCTCCGCACCAGTCCCGGAATGCTGCCCCACTCCACGTCACCGCGCACGGCCTGCCTCCCGCACACCCTGAAACCACGTAGCTGACTAACCGTCAGATTAACTGTACTCTGACGGACTGTCAGCAGCCCGTTCTCCGCACGGAGGTGTGCGCCCATGGCAACGACAGGGTTCAAAGGGCTCAAGGACGCCACCGCCGTCGTCGGCATCGGGCAGACCGCCTTCGCCCGCCGGCTCGCCGAGTCCGAGAAGACGCTGGCCTGTCGCGCCGTCCTCGCCGCCCTCGACGACGCAGGGATCGCGCCCGGCGAGGTCGACGCGCTCGCCTCGTACACCATGGAGGAGACCGACGAGGTCGAGGTGGCGAAGGCGGTCGGGCTGGGGGATCTGACCTTCTTCAGCAAGGTCGGGTACGGAGGCGGCGGCTCCTGCGCCACCGTCGCACACCTCGCCGCCGCCATCGCCACCGGGCAGGCGACCGTCGGCGTCGCCTGGCGGTCGCGCAAGCGCGGCAGCGGTCCCCGGCCGTGGCGGAACACGGCCGTGCAACTGCCCACTCCGGCCCAGTGGACGCGGCCCTTCGGGCTGCTCAGGCCGGTCGACGAGATCGGGATGCTCGCCCGTCGCTATATGCACGAGTACGGGGCGACCCGGGAGCACCTCTTCAACGTCGCGCTCGCCTGCCGCAACCGGGCCAACCAGAACCCCGCCGCGATCATGTACGAGCGGCCGCTGACGCGGGAGATGTACATGAGCTCCCGGTGGATCAGCGAGCCGCTGTGCCTCTTCGACAACTGCCTGGAGACGGACGGGGCGCTGGCCTGTGTCGTGGTCTCCGCCGAGCGCGCCCGCGACTGCCGACACCGTCCGGTGTACATCCACTCCGCCGCCCAGGGCCTGCCCTCCCAGCACCACGGGATGGTCAACTACTGGAACGACGACCCCCTCACCGGACCCGCCTGGACGGCCGCACGGCACCTGTGGAAGCACGCCGACTTCGCCCCGGACGACGTCGATGTCGCCCAGATCTACGACGCGTTCACGCCCCTCGTACCGCTCTCCCTCGAGGGGTACGGCTTCTGCGGCAGGGGGGAGGGCGGCGCCTTCACCGAGGGGGGCGCGCTGGAGATCGGCGGACGGCTGCCCCTCAACACCGGGGGCGGCGGGCTGTCCGAGGCGTACGTCCACGGCTTCAACCTCATCAACGAGAGCGTGAAGCAACTGCGGGGGACCAGTACCGCGCAGGTCCCGGGTGCCGCCACCTGTCTGGTCACCGCCGGTGAGGTGGTTCCCACCTCCGCCCTGCTGCTGAGGAACTGACCCGTGCCCGGTACCCCGTCGGCAAAGGAGCCGCCCCATGACCGACACCCTCCTCTCCCCCGTCCGTGACGAGGACGGCGCGCCCTTCTGGGAGTACGCCGCCCGCGGCGAACTGCGCGTCCAGGCCTGCGCCGACTGCGGCGAGCCGCGCTTCCCGCCCCGCCCCTGCTGCCCGCACTGCCGGTCGTTCACGACCGAGTGGCGGCTCACCGGCGGGAAGGGACGGATCTGGTCGTACGTCGCCCCGCATCCGCCGCTGCTCGCGGCCTACGCGGCGCAGGCGCCGTACAACGTGATCGTGGTGGAACTGGCCGAGACGCCCCGCATCCGGCTCGTCGGGAACCTCGTCACCGGCCCGGACGCGCCCCTGGACTCGGTGCCCCCCGACCGGATCCGCATCGGCGCGCGCGTGCAGGCCGTCTTCAGCCGTGACGGGCTGCCCCGCTGGGTTCTGGAGCGCGCGTGAACGGGGGACTGCGGGTCGACGCCGACAAGGAGAGCGGGGTCGCGGTCGTCACCCTCGACCGGCCGGCCAAGCTCAACGCCATCGATCTGCCGACCGCCTCGGAACTGGCCGCGTGCTGGCGGGCGTTGCGCTTCGACGACTCCGTCCGGGCCGTCGTCCTCACGGGCGCGGGTGAGCGCGCCTTCTGCACGGGGTTCGACCGCGACACGGAGGTACCGCAGCCCGACTCGCCCTACATGGTGGACGATCCGCTGCTTCGCATCGGGCCGAAGGCCAACGACCTGTGGAAGCCGGTTGTCGCCGCCGTGCGCGGCATCGCCTGCGGCGGGGCGTTCTACCTGCTCGGCGAGAGCGAGTTCATCGTGGCGGACCCGACCGCGGCCTTCTTCGACCCGCACACCACCTATGGGATGGTCAGCGCGTACGAGTCCGTCCACGCGGCCCACCGGATGCCGTACGGGGAGGCGGCACGGATGGCGCTGATGGGGACCGCCGAGCGGATCTCCGCCCAGCGGGCCTACGAGATCGGCCTGGTGTCCGAACTCACCCTTCCCGGTGGGGCGCTGGACGCGGCAGTGAGCTGCGCCGCCGTCATCGCCTCCTACCCGCCGACGGGAGTGCAGGGGACCGTACGGGCCCTGTGGGCAGCGAAGGAGGCGGCGCGGTCGCAGGCCTTCGCACAGGCGCCCTCGCTCATCGCGCTGGGGAACCTGCCGCCCGAGCGGCAGGCGGAGTTGTTCGCCCGGAGGCGGACGGGCGGGTACCGGGTGCGGTAGCGCACGCCAGTTGTCGGCGTAGGCGTCCGGATCGACCTCGACGTCCACCCCGAACTCGGCCGCGACCGCATTCGGGTTCCGGACCTCGACCGTGGCGTACGGGACCCGTGGGCCGCCGGCTGTAGGTGCCGCCACCGCTGCCGCCGGCGGCGACGTGATGGGGCGCTCCGCCGCGTTCGCCACCGCATGGCACGACGCGCGTACTCGGCGTAGCGTCTTCGATGACGGCCGCCGTCCGGTATCCCTTCCGTCAGGTCCCGTGCGACGGCCGTCCAGAGCCGCTCTCAGGCGGTCCGGGCGGTTCCCGTCCCCTTCTCCGCGTCGAGGGCGTACACACAGCGGTCCTTGCTGCAGGCGTACACCACGCCGTCCTTCACGACCGGCGCACCGGTGATCTCGCCACCGGTCGCCAGCTTCCAGCGCAGCCGGCCGTCGTCGGCCTTCAGTGTGTACAGCAGGTGGTCCGTGGAGCCGAAGTGGATACGGCCCTCCGCCACCGCCGGGGAGCCCACGATCTCGCCGCCGGCCTGGAAGCGCCACTTCGGGGTGCCCGTGACCGCGTCCAAGGTGTACAGACCCTTGCCGCTGCCCACGTGGACGTGCCCCGCCGCCACCAGGACCGGCTCGATCGCGGCCCGCGACTCGGTGGCGATCCGCCAGCGGTCACGGCCGTCCGTCGCGTCGAGGGCGTACACCGTTCCCAGGTAGTCCGCCAGGTAGATGCCGCCGCCCGTCACCGCGGGGCCCGGTACGAAGGTCGGCGGGCACAGGAACACCGCGGGCGCCTCGAAGTGCCAGCGCACCATGCCAGTCGCCACATCGACGGCCAGGACCCTGGTGCCGGCCGAGAGGTAGACATGGCCGTCCGTGGTGTGGGTCAGGCGCACCGGTACGCCGCCGCAGGAGGCCGCGTCCCCGATCGGGTACGACCAGCGTTCCTCGCCCGTGCGCGCCTCCAGGGCCCGCAGCCGCCCGTCCTTCCACACGTACACCGTGCCTTCGTGGACCACCGGCCCGGCTTCCGGCGACTCGAAGTCCGTCTGCGCGCCGGAGATCTCCCACAGTTTGCGGCCGCTGGACGCCTCCCACGCCTGGACGCCGCCGCCGCGGGTGCCGGTGACGACCGTGCCGCGGTCGGCCTTGAGGGAGTAGATCCAGCCGTCCATGGACAGCCGCCACAGGTCCGCGCCCTCGCGGGCGTCCAGGGCGAAGAGCGTGGGGCCGTCGGAGGCGTGGATACGGCCGTCCGCGACCGCCATCGACCAAGCCACGTCCCGCGTCTTGAAGCGGCGGCGACCGGTCGCCACGTCCAGGGCGTGCACCTCGAAGGAGGTGACGTAGACGAGGTCGCCGACGACCGACGGGGTGCCCCAGACATCGTTCGACATGCGGAAACGCCACGGGCGCCAGCCCGAGGCGGTCTCCGGGGGTGCGGCCGGCGGTGCGACCGTGGCGGCCACGCCGTTGACGCCGGGGCCCGGCCGGGACCAGGACGCGACGAGACCCGCCTCTGGGGGAGGCGCCTTCACCGCGGCGGCCCGGGCATCGGCGACCCGCGGCCCCGGCCCGATCGGCACGGCCGCGCCCGCGAGCCGCACCGGGCCGCCGTCGGGCGCGCCGGCCGGCACCGGGACCGGCACCGGGTCGTGCGAGGGCGGCGGGGGCACCGCCGGGCGCCCGCCGCCGCTGCGGCTGGCAGGCGGCTTCGCCGCCGGGCGGCCGCCACGGCGCGACTCGATCAGGCCGACGGCCTTCTCGGGGAGCCACGCCGACGCCGTACCGCTGTCGTCGGAACCGGAACCGAAGAGGTGGGGTGCGAGCTGGGCCTGGAGGTCCGCCGGGTTCGGGCGGCCGGTGGCCTCCATCTGCATGCAGGACTCGATGAGCGGACGCAGTTCGTCCGGGAGGCCCGACAGGTCCGGACCCTCACGCAGCAGCATGAAGACGGTCTCGACGGGGTTGGCGCCGTGGAAGGGCGGATGCCCGGTGGCCGCGAAGACGAGCATCGAGCCGAGCGAGAAGACGTCGCTCGCGCCGGTCACACTGCGCGAGTCCTTCGCCTGCTCGGGGGACATGTACGCGGGCGTACCGACGGCGACGTTGGTCATCGTCAGACGGGTGTTTGACACGCCGGAGGCGATACCGAAGTCGATCACGCGGGGGCCGTCCTCGACGACGAGGACGTTCGACGGCTTCAGGTCGCGGTGGACCAGGCCCGCGCCGTGGATGGACTGCAGCGCCTCCGCGACGCCCGCGGCCAGCCAGCGCACCGCCTGGGCCGGCAGCGGCCCGCACTCGGTCACTATCTCCTCGAGGGAGGGCGCGGGCACATACGCGGTGGCCAGCCACGGCACGGCCGCACGCGGGTCGGCGTCGACCACGGCGGCCGTGTAGAAGCCGGAGACCGCCCGTGCCGCCTCGACCTCGCGCGTGAAACGGACCCGGAAGAGCTGGTCCTCGGCGAGCTCGGTGCGCACCGTCTTGATCGCCACGCGCCGGCCGGACGCCGAGCGCGCGAGATAGACCAGCCCCATGCCGCCGGCACCCAGCCGTCCCAGCACCTCGAACGGCCCGATCCGCCGCGGATCGTGCTGTGTCAGCTGATCCACCACTTGCCTGCCACCTCCCCGTACGGGTCACGTCATCCGCCTTGTGCACGCGACCCCGTGCAGCGTCTCACCACCGCACCGCCGTGGCGGCACGCAGCCCGATTCTCCCTGTCCGCGCCACCGGTTGCGAACCCGGGGGCGGATCGGGGTGTCTCAGGACAAAACCATGCCGGACCGCTCCTCGGGAAGCATCCGCCCGCATGATGAAACGCGGGGCGGGCCCCCGAAGTGCCGCGCCACGGCTTCGGAGTGCCCGGCCACCGCTGCGGTAGGGCCGGAGGACGCCCTCTGGTTGTGCGTGACCACCACCACCCTTCCGTA
This sequence comes from Streptomyces sp. NPDC001156, assembly GCF_053598275.1. Lineage (NCBI taxonomy): Bacteria > Bacillati > Actinomycetota > Actinomycetes > Kitasatosporales > Streptomycetaceae > Streptomyces > Streptomyces sp. NPDC001156. Next base: position 10,412 of record NZ_JBSFJX010000007.1, read on the forward strand.
CGAGGTCTCGAACGGTGGTACCTGTCCTTCGCCGCCCGGCCGGCCCACCGCGCACAGGGGCGTCGGGGACGGCGCGGGGCGATCGAGAGTAAGGGAGGGCGTCCCGGGCGGGAAGACGTGCCGCTCGCCGGGGCCTGCACGCGCCGCATCGGTCTGAAGGGACCGGCTCGGGGGTGGTACGGCGCCGAGGGTGTCCAGGGATGGGCGGGACGAGGACGCCGGTGCCCGGATGTGCCCGATCTGCGCGGTCTGCACGGTGACGTCTGGCGTCACGATGTACGCGTGCGGCCAGTGAGCCTCCCCGCCCCTCCTGGGTACCAGCACGGCCACGGGTTCGCCATCCGAGCGCGGCCACCCGGAGGAGCATGCGGCCCGCACGGGACGCCTTCGGGCACGGGGCACCGTCAGGACTCCTGTCATCGCAGGAGACGGCTCCGCCGCCGGGGAGCGCCCGTTCCCATGTGACGGGGGGCGGATATTCGGCCATGACACCGGCTCGAGGGGCTCCAGGACCGCGGGATGCGTCCGCGTACCCCCTTCTCACAGGCCTCGGAAGCCGTCCACGGTACCCCCTGGTCCCCATTTGCAGTCGGCCGAATCGCGCTCCGATCACCCCTCGGTAAGCTGACGGCATGACAGGACAAGTGCGTACCGTCGACGGCCGCGTGGCCGGTCGGCGTGGGCAGGCGACCCGGCAGAAGCTGCTCGACTGCCTCAGCGAGATGCTCAGCTCCTCGCCCTACCGGGATGTCAAAGTCATTGACGTCGCCCGGAAGGCGGGGACGTCGCCGGCGACCTTCTACCAGTACTTCCCGGATGTCGAGGGCGCCGTCCTGGAGATCGCCGAGCAAATGGCCACCGAGGGCGCGGGGTTGACCGCGCTGCTCGAGGGACGCTCGTGGGTCGGCAAGGCGGGGTGGCAGACCTCTCAGGAACTCGTGGACGGGTTCCTGGAGTTCTGGCGCAAGCACGATGCGATCCTGCGCGTCGTCGACCTGGGGGCGGCCGAGGGCGACAAGCGCTTCTACAAACTCCGCATGAAGATCCTGAACTCCGTGAACAACTCTCTCGCGGACTCGATCACCGAACTCCAGTCCAAAGGCAAGGTCGACAAGGACGTGAACCCGGCGGCCGTGGCCGGCGCCCTCGTGGCGATGCTCGCATCCGTGGCCTCGCACCAGAAGGGCTTCCAGTCCTGGGGTGTCAAGCAGGCCGAACTCAAGCCGAACCTCGCCCTGTTGGTGCATCTGGGCGTCACCGGGAAGAAACCGACGAAGTAGCCCTCGCCGCGCGTTCCCCCTGACCTGGTCGGCTGTTCCAGCTCACGTTCTGTCATGCGGGCGGTGGTCCACTCCGGTGGGCCACCGCCCGCTGCCTGCGCCGGCCCACCGGGTCGTCATGCCCGCGTACCGGGCAGCGGGCGGTCCTCCACCACGTGCTTCATCACCAGAGTGGACGTCAGCCGCTGCACGCCCGGAAGGGTCGCCAGCCGCTCGTCGTAGAGCCGCTGGAAGGCGGCGAGGTCGGCGGTCGCGATCCGCAGCAGATAGTCGGGCTCGCCGAACAGCCGCTGCGCCTCCACGACGTGCTCCACCTCGCTCAGCGCCCGCTCGAACTCCGCGACGGTGTCCCGGTCCTCCTGCCGCATCGAGACGAAGACCAGCGCCTCGAAGTTCAGCCCGACGGCGGCGGGGTCCACGACGGCCCGGTAGCCGCGGATCGCGCCGCTCCGCTCCAGCTCGCGCAGCCGCCGGTGGCAGGGCGAGACGCTGAGCCGCACCCTCGCGGCGAGCTCGGTCACGGTCAGTCGCCCGTCCTGCTGCAGCTCGGCAAGGATTTTCTGATCCATGGAGTCCATGGGACAGATTCTTCCCCTGAAACTGCGATCAAGGGCAAATTTAAGGAACACTTTCGCGCCGAACGCGCCTAATGTCCCCGGCATGGATACGGGAGCGGTGTTGTCCTTTCTCGCCGTGGACCTGCTGCTGGTGTGCGTGCCGGGTGCCGACTGGGCGTACGTGATCGCGGCGGGCCTGCGAGCGGGGCCGGTGGTACCGGCGGTGGCCGGCCTGGTCGCCGGGTACGCGGTGCACACGGCCCTGGCGGTGGCGGGGCTCGCGGTCCTGGTGGCGGGGTCGCCGGGGCTGCTGACGGCGCTGACGGTGGCGGGAGCCGGGTACCTGGTGTGGCTGGGGTGGGGGGTGCTGCGCCGCCCCGGCGTTCCGGGGGCGGCCACCGGGGAACCGGCCGACGCCTCCTCGGCCCGTTTCTTCCGCCGTGGCGCCACGATCAGCGGGCTCAACCCCAAGGGTCTGCTGCTCTATCTCTCCGTACTGCCGCAGTTCCTCGTCACGAAGGGCGCACGGCTGCCGGTGGCGGCGCAGACGGGGGTGCTGGGCCTTACGCACATGGTGTGCTGCACGGCCGTCTACCTCACCGTCGGCGTCCTGGCCCGGGCCGTGCTGGGCGCACGCCCGGCCGCCGCCCGGGCGGTCACCCGGACGAGCGGGGCCGCGATGCTCGGCATCGGCACGTTTCTGCTGGTGGAGCGGCTGGCGACGCTCTGAGCGGTGCGCTCAGCGCCGTACGACCCGAAACAGCCGGATCTCCCGCTCCACCCGCGCCTGGTAGGTCGCGTACGGCGGCCAGAAGGCCGACACCGCCTTCCAGGCCGCAACCCGCTCCTCACCCTCCAGCAGATAAGCCGTGACCGGGATGTCCGCCCCCTTCCAGCTGACCTCGGCCTCGGGGCGGGTCAGGAGGTTCGCGGTCCAGGCGGGGTGGCCGGTGCGCCCGAAGTTGGACCCGACGAGGAGCCAGCTGCCGCTCTCCTCCGGCATGCACGCCAGGGGCGTCCGGCGCGGCAGCCCGCTCCTCGCGCCGGTGGACGTGAGGATCACACTCGGCAGCGTCTGCGCGCTGAGCAGGAACCTCCCCCGGGTCAGCCGGTGCACCGCACGGTCGAGCGCGGGCACGACGTGCGGCGCCACCTTCGCGAAGGCGCGTGTGGAGGACACCTTCTGCACGATCCGTACTCCCACGGCCGTCACACGGCCACCTCCCTGTGCTCGAACAGCCGGGCCACGTCGGCGGCGTGCGCCCGCAGCCGGTGCACGGGCCCGAACAGCAGCTCGTCCCCGGCCGCCCGCTTGAAGTACAGGTGGGCGTCGTGCTCCCAGGTGAACCCGATGCCGCCGTGCAGCTGGATCCCCTCGGCGGCGGCGGTCCTCAGTGCCTCCAGAGCCTGCGCGAGGGCGATCCCGCCCACACCCTTCTCGCCGTGTACGGTCGCCCAGGCCGCGTAGTAAGCCGCCGAACGCGCCGTCTGCACCCGCACATGCACATCGGCCAGCCGGTGCTTCACAGCCTGGAAGGACCCGATCGGCCGGCCGAACTGCTCCCGCTGCCCGACGTACTCGACGGTCCGTTCCAACGCCCGGTCGGCGGCTCCCACGGCCTCGCAGGCGAGGACGGCGGCGGCACGGTCCCCGAGGGCGGCGAGCGTCCCGGTCACATCGGCGCCGTCCTCTCCCAGCAATTCCGCCTCCACCTCGCGCAGTTGGACCCGGGCACAGGGGCGTGTGCAGTCCAGAGCGGTCTGCCGCGTGCGCTCCGCGCCTTCCCGTACGAGGAACAACAGCGTCCGCGACCGTGCGAACCCCCCGGCGTGGGCGGCCACCACCAGCAGCCCGGCACTGTGCCCGTCCAGTACCTGGTCCGCCTCCCCGTACAACCGCCAGACGCCGTCCGCCCGCCGCGCCTGAATGCCGCCGGCGCGTCCACCGCCTGCCCAGTCGCACCGGTTGTCGCCGACCAGGGCGAGGGCGGTGGCGAGGGCCGTGCCGGGTACGGCGACGGCGGCCGTCAGCTCACCGGAGGTGATCCGGGGCAGCAGCTCGGCACGCTGGCCGTCGGTACCGAGGGCGTGCAGCAGGGGTGCGGCGAGGACGGCCGTGGACAGCAGCGGGGAGGGGGCGAGAGCTCGCCCCACCTCCTCGCAGGCGAGGCCGAGTTCGGTGGTGGTGCAGCCGACACCGCCGTACGTCTGCGGGAGCGCCAGCCCGGGCAGACCGAGCTTCGCGAGGGTCGTCCACAGGGCGAGGTCGTACCCGGTGCCGGTCCGGACGGCGGCCCGGAGGTCCTGCGGCCCGCACACCCGGGCGAGCGCCTCCCGCACGGTACGGCGGATCTCGTCCTGTTCGACGGTGAAGCGGGCGTCCATGGGCGGCCTCCTTCGTCTGACGATCCGTCATGTTAGGACTGCGGGGTGCCCACGCACAGGCCCATCGCGCAGAAACCTGATGTACCGTCAGGTCCATGAGTGCTGTGACCGGCAGGCAGGCCGCGATCGTCGGCGTGGCGCTGTCCGACTGCGGCCGGGTCGACGAGGCGACGCCGTACGCTCTGCACGCCCAGGCCGCCCGTCGCGCCCTGGCCGACGCGGGCCTGGACCGCTCGGTGATCGACGGCTTCGCCTCGGCCGGGCTCGGCACGCTGGCACCCGCGGAGGTCGCGGAGTATCTCGGCCTCAGGCCCACCTGGGTCGACTCCACGTCCGTCGGCGGCTCCACCTGGGAGGTCATGGCGGCGCACGCGGCGGAGGCCATCGCGGCGGGCCACGCACGGGCGGTGCTCCTTGTCTACGGCTCGACGGCCCGTGCGGACATCCGGGCGGGCCGCCGCACCGGCACCCTGTCCTTCGGCGCCCGCGGACCCCTCCAGTTCGAGGCCCTCTACGGCCACACGCTCATCGCCAAGTACGCGATGGCGGCCCGCCGCCACATGCACGAGTACGGCACGACGATCGAGCAGCTGGCCGAGGTGGCGGTCCAAGCACGGGCCAACGCGGTGGCGAACCCGGAGGCGATGTTCCGTGACCCGATCACCGTCGACGAGGTCCTGTCCGGCCCGGTGATCGCGGATCCCTTCACCAAGCTGCACTGCTGCATACGGTCCGACGGCGGTGCGGCGGTGCTGCTGGCGGCGCGGGAGCTGGTACGGGACTGCCGTACGCGACCGGTGTGGGTCCTCGGGACCGGGGAGTACGTCTCGCACACGACGATGTCCGAGTGGCCGGACTTCACCGTCTCCCCGGCGGCGGTGAGCGGCCGTCTCGCCTTCGGGCGGGCGGGAGTGCGGCCGGAGGAGATCGACTTCGCGGAGCTCTACGACGCCTTCACGTACATGACGCTGGTGACGCTGGAGGACCTCGGCTTCTGTGCGAAGGGCGAGGGCGGCGCGTTCGTCGAGAAGGGACGGCTGCTGGTGCGGGGCGGGCAGCTGCCGGTGAACACGGACGGGGGTGGCCTGTCGGCCCAACACCCCGGGATGCGCGGGCTTTTCCTGCTGGTGGAGGCGGTGCGCCAGCTGCGCGGCGAGGCCGGGGACCGCCAGGTGCGGCTACGGGACGGCGCGTTGCCCTGGCTGGGTGTCGCCTCCGGCACGGGCGGCTGGTTCTGCTCGTCGGGGACGGTGGTGCTGGGGCGTTGAGCCCCGGGCGCCGCTCCGCCCCGATGCGGTCCCGGCCGCGCGGCTTGCTGATGGCGCGGCCTGCCCGGCGCCGTCGGGCCCGGGAGCGATACTCGAAGGCATGGGAACGGATCTTCACGAGCTGCTCAAGACCCTGCGGGTGTGGGACCCGCAGACCACCGAGCTGCCCGCCTTCGACCCGGCAGCGGCGCCCGAGGAGCCACTGGCCCTCTTCCGGGACTGGTTCGCGCAGGCGGTGGCGGCGGGGCAGACCGAACCACACACGATGTCGCTGGCGACGGCGGACCCGGACGGCACACCGGACGTCCGCACCGTGATGCTGCACGAGGCGGACAGGGACGGCTGGGCGTTCGCGACGCACGTGGGCAGCCGCAAGGGCCGCCAGCTGGCGGCGAGGCCGTATGCCGCCCTGGGTTTCTACTGGCCCGTCCAGGGCCGCCAGATCCGGGTGCGCGGCCCGGTAGTCCCCGCACCCGCGGAAGAGGGGCAGGCGGATCTGCACGCCCGGTCGACGGGCGCGCTGGCCGCGGCGCTCACCGGCCGCCAGAGCGAAGTGCTCGGCTCGACCGAGGAGTTGGCGCGGGCCTCGGAGGAGGCATGGGAGCGGGCACAGCGGGAGCCGGATGTCCCGGTCCCATCCTGGACGCTCTACCGCCTCCGGCCGGACGAGGTCGAGTTCTTCCAGGGTGACGCGACACGCCGGCACGTACGGCTCGCCTACCGCCGGACGCAAGAGGGGTGGGCGAAGGACCTGCTGTGGCCCTGACATGCGGCCCCTGTCACGGTGCGGAGTTGTTGCGGAACTCACGCTGCGTGATCGTCTTCATACCCTCTTCGTAGCCCTGCGTGTCTCGATGTGCTACGCCTGACCCAGCTCAACCCGGAGCCCTCGGACATCGGCGGAGTCTCGACGGCTACGGAATCTCCGGCTCCGGGTCGCTCGCGATCCGTGCGTGGAGATGGACGTCGCGGAAGACATCCTTGCGTCCCGCCTCGAACATCGCCCCGCGCAAGGTCCCCTCGAACGGGAAGCCGCACCGTTCCGCTACGCGGCAGGAGGCCTCGTGGCCGAGGGCATGGCCCAACTCCAGGCGGTTGAGGCCCAGGTCGGTCAGGGCCCAGCGGGCGGTGAGGGCGAGTGCGCGGGAGGCGACACCGCGACCGCGGGCCTCGGGAAGGATCCAGTAGCCGACGCGGGCGACGCGCAGGACGTGGTCGATCTCGTTGACGCCGATGTGCCCCAGCGTCCCACCGCCCTCCGCGTCCGTGATCCGGAACGAGGCGTTCGTGCCGTTCGCCACACCCGCCGCCTTCGACCACATCGACGCCAGGGCATCCTCCCAGTTGTCCACGGTCTTCAGCGGCGTGTTCCACTGCCGGAAGTCCGGATCGGTCAGCCCCCGCAGCCACGCCTCGACATGTTCCCGGGACCGGACGTCCCAGGAGCACAGCCGCAGACCGTGGCCGTGCAGTTCGCGGGAGGAGTCAGGGGGCGCCGGGGAGTTCCTCTTGACGTCGGTCATCAGGCCATTGAAACCCCTCATTCCCCGCTCCGCCCCTCGTTTTCGCGGCCGCACTCGCACGAGCGTCGTCCAACGCCTCACCGCCATGGCCGGAACACCGGCACCGACATGCCCCCGGCGCGGCGGAAGGCGACCTGCAGATCCATCCCCACCCGCAGCTCGGCTCCGTCGCACTCCACCACTTCCGTCATCATCCGCGGTCCCTCCGCGAGATCGACCACGGCCGCGGTGTAGGGCGTGCGGTCCGCGAAGGCGGGCAGATCGTTGCGGTGGACGACGGACCAGGTGTAAAGCGTGGCCCGGCCGCCGGCCTGCTCCCAGGTCACGTCCTCGCTCCAGCAGTGCGGGCAGAACTCCCGCGGATAGTGGTGCGCACGCCCGCACGCCGCGCAGCGGCGGATCAGCAACCGCCCCTCGGCCGCCGCTTCCCAGTACGTACGGGTGAAGGCGTCCTGTTCGGGGAGGTCGAAGCGGGGCGGGCCGCCCGGCGTCCCGGTCACCGGAACAACCCGAGCGCGCTGTCCACCGACCACGTCTGCCACGACATCCCGAACAACCCCACCGCCGAGATCAGCGCCATCATCGAGTTCTGTCCCTGCTCGGCCCAGTCGTGGATCATGAGCGTGAAATAGAGGACGTTCAGGAGCAGCCCGCCGACCAGGGCGACGGGCGTCAGGAAGCCCGCGACCAGGCCCAGCCCGAGCGCCAGTTCCGCGTACACGACCACGTACGCCATCGTCCGCGGCCGCGGTGCGACGAGCACGTCGAAGCCGCTGCGCACCGCCGTCCAGCGATGCTTGGCCGCGACGTCCGCGGCCCACGCGATCCCGGAGCCCCGCTCGAACCACGCCTTCTTGTCCTTGTGCCGCCAGCTCTCCAGCCACCACAGTCCGAGGCCGACGCGCAGCACGGCGAACCATTCCGCACCGGTGAGCCAGATCGTGTCCATGCTGCGCCGCCCTCCCGCCGTCCAGCTATCTGACGGTACGTCAGTTCAGCGCACCCGCGGTCCGTCCGCAAGGGACGGGTACGGCCTTACCCGGCCGCGCAGACGAACTCGGCCCGGAAGCCGTGCTGGACCGCGTCCCTCGGCCGCGCCGCCTCAGGTCGCGGCACCGGACATCAGCCCGACCCGTAGTCCGGGACGGCCGCGAGCCCCACCGATCGCCCACATCCGGTCCGTCTACGACACCGGCCCCACCCACTCCTCCTACAGCCGTGATCGATTCGCAACCGATTCCCGTCTTGACCGAAACCCATCAACGCAGTCGCTGGATACGCTCCGCTCATGGCCGACTCCTCCACTGCTTCGTCACATCCCGTGGTTCCGGCTCACGAGGACCGACCCGTGTATGTGATCGGCGGCGGCCCGGGTGGGCTCGCCGCGGCGTACGCGCTGCGCGCCCGAGGTCTGCGGGCCGTCGTCCTGGAGAAGTCCGACCGCGTCGCCGCGTCCTGGCGGCGCCACTACGACCGGCTGCGCCTGCACACCACGCGCCGCCTCTCGGCCCTGCCCGGGCTGCCGATGCCGCGGTCCTTCGGACGGTGGGTGTCCCGTGACAACGTGGTCCGCTACCTGGAGAAGTACACCGAGCACCACCAGTTGGAGATCGTCACCGGAGTCGAGGTCTCGCGTGTCGAGCCGGCCCCCGACGGCACCGGCTGGCTGCTGCACGCGACCGGCGGCCGTGAGCTGACGGGCAGCGCGGTCGTCGTCGCCACCGGCTACAACCACACCCCGCGCGTCCCGGACTGGCCCGGCCGCGACGCCTACACCGGCGAGTTCCTGCACGCCGGCCAGTACCGCAACGCGAAGCCCTACGCCGGCCGCGACGTCCTCGTCGTGGGGGTCGGCAACACCGGCGCCGAGATCGCCGTCGACCTGGTGGAGGGCGGCGCCTCCCGGGTGCGGCTGTCGGTGCGCACCGCGCCCCATATCGTGCGCCGGTCCACCGCCGGCTGGGCGGCCCAGTTCACGGGGATCCTGGTACGGCGGTTGCCTGTGCGACTCGTCGACCGGATGGCCGTGCCGATGGCGAAGATCAGCGTGCCGGACCTGTCGGAGCACGGACTGCCCCGGCCCGGCACCGGGCTGTACTCCCGGGTCAACGAGGGTTCCATACCGGTCCAGGACATCGGTCTCATCGACGCCGTACGCCAGGGGCGGGTCGAAGTCGTGGCGGCCGTGGAGGCGTTCGAGGACGGCAAGGTCGTGCTCGCCGACGGCAGCCGTATCGAGCCCGAGGCGGTGATCGCCGCGACCGGGTACGTCCGCGCACTGGAGGAGCTCGTCGGCCACCTCGGTGTGCTCGATGCCCGCGGCAAGCCGGTCGTGCACGGCGCCCGCTCCCCGCGCACCGCTCCCGGCCTGTACTTCACCGGCTTCACCAACCCGATCAGCGGCATGTTCCGCGAACTGGCCGTCGACGCCCGGAAGATCGCCAAGGCGGCGGCACGCCAGGCGGAGCGGGACCAGGCAACGCGCTGACCGCTGCCGACCGGGCTACTTCGCCCCCGGCACTGCAACCACGACCGCCTGCCGCGCAGTCGATCACCAACACATGAGCGCGAGCTCCGACGAGTACCTGCGGCTCTCTTCCTGACGCTGCGTCAGTTCAGTAACCTGACATTGCGTCAGTTATGCAGGCTGTCACACAGGAGCGGGTGGAACGATGCTTGGATCAACCCACGGCACCCTCACCACCGACTCCCGCCGGGCCCGGATCCTTGCCTGCGGTGAGCCCCCCTCGCCCGTCGTGCACGGCAGGGCCGCGGGCGTCGGCGACCTCGACGTCAGCGGGCGCCCGCTGCACTTCGAAGTCCTCGACCTGGAACGGTTCTTCCGGCCCGAGTCCGTCGCCGTCGTCGGCGCGTCGGACACCGAAGGGCGACCGGGAACCGGCATCACCCGGCAGCTGCTCGCCTGGGCCGAACGGGTCGGCGCCCGGCTGCACCCGGTGCACCCCACCCGCCGGGAGGTCTTCGGCATCCCCTGCTCCCCCTGTCTCGCGGATCTGCCCGAACAGGTCGACCTCGCCGTCCTGCTCGTCTCCGACCCGCTTCCGCTCATCGAGGAACTCGGCGCGGCCAAGGTGAAGTTCGCCGTCGCCTTCGCCTCGGGTTTCGCCGAGACCGGCGAGGAGGGCACCGCCGCCCAGAACCGGCTCGCCGCCGCCGTGGAGCGGTCGGGGGTACGGCTGCTCGGGCCCAACACCAACCTCAACGCCTTCGAGCGGTTCCGGGAGGACCTCGAAGGGCCGGCCATCGCGCTCATCACCCAGTCCGGGCACCAGGGACGGCCCGTCTTCGCACTGCAGGAGCTCGGAGTCAGGCTCTCCCACTGGGCACCCACCGGGAACGAGGCCGATCTCGAGACGGCCGACTTCATCTCCTACTTCGCCGAGCGGCCCGAGGTGGGCGCCATCGCCTGCTACATCGAGGGTCTGAAGGACGGCCGCTCCTTCCTGCTGGCCGCCGACCGGGCCGCCCGGCGCGGTGTGCCGGTCGTGGCGGTCAAGGTGGGCCGCACCGAGACCGGCGCCCGCACGGCGGCCTCGCACACCGGCAAGCTGACCGGCGCGGACGACGTGGTCGACGCGGCGATGCGGCAGTTCGGGGTCGTCCGCGTCGACGGACTCGACGAACTCCAGGACACCGCCACCCTGCTGGCCCGGGCCCGCCCCCCGCGGGCGGACGGCGTGGTCGTCTATTCGATCTCGGGTGGCACGGGCGCGCATGCCGCCGACCTGGCCGCCGAGGCGGGACTGCGGCTGCCGGTCCTGTCGGAGGCCAGGCAGGCCGAGCTGCACCAGTGGATACCGGAGTACCTGAGCGTCGCCAATCCCGTGGACAACGGGGGTCATGCGGTGGGCGACGGGCGCGGCCGGCAGATCATCGACGCGATCCTCGCCGACCCCGAGGTGGGCGTGCTGATCTGCCCGATCACCGGGCCGTTCCCACCGCTGAGCGACCGGCTCGTGCGGGATCTCGTGGACGCGGCGGAGCACACGGACAAGCTGGTCTGCGTGGTGTGGGGGTCGCCGGTCGGGACCGAGCCGGCGTACCGCGAGGTCCTGCTCGGCTCCTCCCGCGTGGCCACGTTCCGCACGGTCGGCAACTGCCTCACCGCCGTCCGCGCCTACCTCGGCCATCACCGCTTCGCCCGCGGCTACCGATCCCCGTTCGACGAGGCCCCCCGCACTCCCTCCCTGTCCTTCAAGAAGGCGCACGCGCTGATGCGGCCGGGTCAGCAGCTCAGCGAGCACGCGGCGAAGCAGCTGCTGCGGGCGTACGGCATACGCGTGCCCCGCGAGCAGCTCGTGACCAGCGCCGCGGCGGCGGTGCGGGCGGCGGGTCTCGTCGGCTACCCGGTGGTGATGAAGGCCTCCGGCGCGCAGATCGCCCACAAGACCGAACTCGGCCTGGTGAAGATCGGGCTGACCTCCGCCAGCCAGGTCAGGGACGCCTACCGGGAGCTGACCGACATCGCCCGCTACGAGGGCGTGGCGCTGGACGGGATCCTGGTGTGCCAGATGGTGGAGCCGGGCGTGGAGATGGTCGTCGGGGTCACGCGCGACGAGCTGTTCGGGCCGGTCGTGACCGTGGGGCTCGGCGGGGTGCTGGTGGAGGTGCTGCGGGACGCGGCCGTACGCGTGCCGCCGTTCGGTGAGGACCAGGCCCGGGACATGCTCACCGAACTGCGCGGCCGGGCGCTGCTCGACGGCGTCCGGGGACGGCCGCCGGCCGACCTCGACGCCCTGGTGGAGGTCGTCCTGCGGGTGCAGCGCATGGCGCTGGAGCTGGGGGACGAGCTGGCCGAGCTGGACATCAATCCGCTGCTGGTGCTGCCCAGGGGACAGGGCGCGGTGGCGCTGGACGCGCTGGCGGTGTGCCGATGAGCGAGCAGGGCGTACGGCATGAGGTCCGCGACCACGTCTCCTTCGTCGTCCTGAACCGCCCCGAGGCCCTCAACGCCCTCCGGCCCGGCCAACGGGACCGGCTCATCGCCTTGTTGGAGGAAGCGGACCGGGACCCGGGGATCCGGGCCGTCGTCCTCACCGGCACCGGGCGCGGCTTCTGCGCGGGCGCGGATCTGCGGGGCGGTGCGGGGGGCGGCGAGCGGGTCGCCGGGGACGTCGCCCGGACGATCCGGCTCGGCGCGCAGCGGCTGATCGCGGCCGTGCTGGACTGCGAGAAACCGGTGATCGCGGCCGTCAACGGTACGGCGGCCGGGCTCGGCGCCCATCTCGCGCTCGCCTGCGATCTCGTACTGGCCGCGGAATCCGCCCGGTTCATCGAGGTGTTCGTGCGGCGCGGGCTCGTGCCGGACGGCGGCGGTGCCTATCTGCTGCCCCGGCTGGTCGGCCCGCAGCGCGCCAAGGAGCTGATGTTCTTCGGCGACGCGCTCCCCGCCGCGGACGCCGAACGGCTCGGGCTGGTCAACCGGGTGGTTCCGGACGGGGAGCTGGACAAGACGGCCCGCGAATGGGCGGCCCGCCTCGCCGCCGGCCCCACCCGGGCGCTCGCCCTGACCAAGCAGCTCGTCAACGCCTCCCTCGGCACGGAGCGGGCCGCCGCCTTCGCCGCCGAGGCCGCCGCGCAGGAGGTCAACATGACGACCCAGGACGCGCGGGAGGGACTCACGGCCTTCGTGGAGCGCAGGAGCCCGGAGTTCCGGGGCCGGTGAGGCTCAGGCAGCGGCCACCCGCTTGAGGATCCACAGCCCGCCCGCATCCGGGTCGCTGAAGAACACGAACAGTCCGGGCTCGTCCTCGGCGCCGCCGACCGACCAGTGGGTGTCGTCGTCGCAGTCACCGTGGAGGCGTACGAGCACGCCGTCGCGCCCGGCCTCTTTCTCCACGCCATGCCGGACGCCCGGACACGGCTCTGCCGACGCTCGCCGCACCCCTTCCCATCTGACGTATCGTCAGATTCAATGGACGGTGTGATGGGACACGTAGGGATGGCGGCCGCCGCCGTCCGTTACCTCAGGCCCGCCGAGCCCCCGGCCGCGGGGACCGTCGAGGCGCTGCCGCGCCCGGAGCTGCGGTGCGTCCGCGCGGACGAGCGGGCGCCGGTCGACCAGGGCGAGTTCCGCCGAGTGCTGGGCGGCTTCGCGACCGGGGTGACCGTGGTGACGGCCCCGGCCGCCGACGGCGCGCCCGCCCCCGCCGGGTTCGCCTGCCAGTCCTTCTGCTCCCTCTCCCTCGCCCCGCCGCTCGTCGCCTTCATGGTGGGCCGTACGTCGGCGACCTGGCCGCGCATCGCCCGGGCGGGCGTCTTCTGCGTCAACGTCCTGGGCGCCGGTCAGGGCGAGCTGTGCCGCGCGTTCGCGGTGAGCGGTGCGGACAAGTTCGCGGGCGTGGCGTACGACGCGGCGCCGGTCTCCGGGTCCCCGCGGCTGGCGGGTGCGGCCGCCTGGGTCGACTGCACGATCCACACCGTGCACACCGGCGGCGACCACCTCATCGTGGTGGGCAGGGTGGACGCCCTGGGCACGGGCGAGGCCGCCGGCGGGCCGCTGCTGTTCCACCGGGGCCGGTTCGCGCGGCTGGCGCCCTGAGGGGAGAGCCTCAGGCCGGTACGACGGCCGGGATCACCACCGGGCGCCGCCGGATCACCAGCACCATCAAGGCAGCGGCCGCGCACAGCGCGCCCGACGCGTACCAGACCACATCGTAGGAGCCGAACGCGTCCCGGGCGACACCGCCGAGGAAGGCCACGAGCGCGGCGCCGACCTGGTGCGAGGCGAGGACCCAGCCGAAGACGATCGCACTGTCGTCGCCGTACTGCGCGCGGCACAGGGCGACGGTGGGCGGGACCGTGGCGACCCAGTCGAGGCCGTAGAAGAGGATGAAGAAGAGCATCGGCGGGTGGACGCTCGGCGCCAGCAGCATGGGCAGGAAGAGGAGCGAGACACCGCGCAGGGCGTAGTAGACCGCGAGCAGGCGGCGCGCCTCGAAGCGGTCGGTGAACCAGCCGGAGGCGATCGTGCCGACGACGTCGAACACGCCGATGACCGCGAGCAGCGAGGCCGCCGCCGTGACGGGCATGCCGTGGTCGTGGGCCGCGGGCACGAAGTGGGTCTGGATCAGGCCGTTGGTGGAGGCTCCGCAGATCGCGAAGCTGCCGGCCAGCAGCCAGAAGGTGCCGGTGCGGGCGGCCGAGGAGAGGACCGTGACCGCACGTCGGGCGGCGCCCCGGGCGGGCTCCGGCTTCGGCACGAACTCCTTGGCCCCGTACGGCTTCAGACCGACGTCGGCCGGGTGGTCGCGCAGCAGGAGCCAGACGAAGGGGACGACCGCGAGGGCGGCGAGGGACACCGTGACGGCGGCCGGGCGCCAGTCATGCGTCTCGACGATCCAGGACAGCACGGGCAGGAAGATCAGCTGCCCGGAGGCCGAGGCGGCGGTGAGGATGCCGGTCACCAGGCCGCGGCGCTCGGTGAACCAGCGGTTGGTGACCGTCGCGGCGAAGGCCAGCGCCATCGAACCGGTGCCGAGGCCGACCAGCAGACCCCAGCACAGCAGTAGCTGCCAGGCGGAGTCCATCCACACCGTCAGGCCCGAGCCGAGCGCGATCACGGTCAGGGCCACGGCCACGATCCGGCGGATCCCGAAGCGGTCCATCAGGGCGGCCGCGAAGGGGGCGGTCAGCCCGTACAGCGCGAGGTTGATGGAGACCGCGGCGCCGATCGTGCCGCGTGACCAGCCGAACTCCTGGTGGAGCGGGTCGATGAGCAGTCCCGGCAGGGAGCGGAAGGCGGCGGCGCCGATGATCGTCACAAAGGTGACGGCGGCGACGAACCATGCCCGGTGGATGCGGGGCGGCTTCTTGTCGGTCCGGAACTCCGCTGCGGCCGCGGCGTCGGTTGTCTGCGTCACGTCATAGAGGATCCGGGCCGGAGCGGGCCGATACGAGTGGCCCGGAGGACAGCCTTCGCTAGGATCGGGCCATGACTCCTGGGTCCCCGTTCCGGCCGCACCGCGTCGTCGTCCTCGCCCTCGACGGGCTACTCCCGTTCGAGTTGGGCATCCCGCACCGGATCTTCGGGCGCCCGAAGGACGCGGCTGGACGGCATCTGTACACGGTGGTCACCTGCTCGGTCCGGCCACCGGGGCCGGTGCAGACCGATGCCGACTTCGCCATCCACGTCGAGAACGGCCCGGAGGCACTGGCGACCGCCGACACCGTCGTCATCCCCGCCTCGTATGAACTCGGCCCGGTCTTCGAGGAGGGCGTGCTCACCAACGAACTGGCCGCCGCCCTCGCGCACATCCGGCCCGGCACCCGGCTCGCCTCCATCTGCACCGGTGTCTACGTCCTCGCGGCCGCCCGCCGTCTCGACGGGCGGCCCGCCACCACGCACTGGTCCGACGCCGAACACCTCCAGCGGCTCTTCCCGCGGATCAGGGTCGACGCGGACGTGCTGTTCATCGACGACGGCGACGTCCTGACCTCGGCCGGTGTGGCGGCCGGGATCGATCTGTGCCTGCACATGGTGCGCCGTGACCACGGCACCGCGGTCGCCAACGAAGTGGCCCGCCACACCGTCGTACCACCTCATCGCGCCGGCGGTCAGGCGCAATACATCCACCGGCCGGTACCGGATCCGCAACTGGCGACCACGACCGGCGCTCGCGCGTGGGCGCTCGAGCGCCTCCACGAGCCCCTTCAGCTCCGGGACATGGCGGAGCAGGAGTCCATGTCGGTGCGCACCTTCACCCGCCGCTTCCGCGAGGAGGTGGGCGTCAGCCCCGGCCAGTGGCTGACCCAGCAGCGCGTGGAGCGGGCCCGTCATCTGCTGGAGTCCACCGATCTGTCGGTCGACCAGGTGGCGCGGGACGCGGGATTCGGCACGGCCCAGTCGTTGCGGCAGCACCTGCAGGCGGCGCTCGGGGTCACCCCCACCGCCTATCGGCGGACGTTCCGCACGGATTCCCCGGACCCGGCGGCCGACCGGACCAATGGTGCCGGCGGCCGCCAGTCCCTCGCCGTCAGCAGGGGATGAGGACGGGCATCGCACGCTTTCGCCCAGGGCACCCGCCGCCGTGAGCGCCCGGGTCAGAACGTCAGTACGGCCCTCGCCACCCTCCCCGCGTGCGCGTCGGCGGCCGCCTTCTCGTAGTCCTCGACCGGGTACGTGGCCGTCACCAACTCATCGAGGAGCAGGCGGCCTTCACGGTAGAGGCGGGCGTACAGCGCGATGTCGCGCTGGGGGCGGGAGGAGCCGTAGCGGCAGCCCAGGATGGACTTGTCCAGGTACATCGAGGAGACGAGGAACGTCGCCTCGGCCGTCGCCGGCGGCACCCCGAGCAGGACAGCCTGGCCGTGCCGGTCCAGGGAGTCGATCGCCGCGCGGATCAGCTCGACGCGGCCGACGCACTCGAAGGCGTGGTCGGCGCCGGTGGGCAGCAGGTCCCTGATCCCGTCCACCGAGGTGAGGAAGTCCGTCGCGCCGAACCGGCGGGCCATCGCCTCCTTCTCCGGGTTGGCGTCCACCGCCACGATCCGTGAAGCGCCCGCGATCCGCGCCCCCTGAAGGACGTTGAGACCGACGCCGCCTGTGCCGATGACGAGGACGGTGTCGCCCCGGTCCACCCGGGCACGGTTCAGCACGGCGCCCACACCGGTCAGGACGCCGCATCCGATCAGCGCCGCCGACGGCAGCGGGATGTCCTTCGGGATACCGACCGCCTGGACCGCCTTCACCACGGTCCGCTCCGCGAAGGCCGAGTTGCAGGCGAACTGGTGGACGGGCCGGCCGCGATGCGTGAACGGCCGCCCCGGGCGCCCGATCGCCTGCCGGCACATCGTGGGCCGCCCCCGGTCGCACTCCGCGCACGCCCCGCAGTTCGCCAGGGTGGACAGGGCCACATGATCCCCTGGCCGGACATGGGTGACGCCTTCGCCGACCGTCTCCACCACGCCCGCGCCCTCATGGCCGAGCACCACCGGAACGGGGAAAGGTATGGTCCCGTCCACCACGGAGAGGTCGCTGTGGCACAGCCCCGCCGCGCGGACCGCCACCCGCACCTCGCCGGGCCCCGGGTCCCGTACCTCCAGATCGTCCACGACCTGCGGCTGCGTTCCGTCGTAGAGCACGCCTCGTATCGCACCTGGCATCGCAACTCCTCAGCCCTTGGGTCCCCTGGGTTCCTTCGGCAGGCCGAGCACGCGCTCGGCGATGATCGTGCGCTGGACCTCGTCCGAGCCGCCGTAGATGGTGTCGGCCCGGCTGAACAGGAACAGGTGCTGGAACCGGTCCAGTTCGTAGGGCGACCGCGGCGACCAGTCGTCCGGACCCACTGCCCCCGCCGCGCCCCGTACCTGCACCGCCAGCTCGCCCAGCCGGCGGTGCCAGCCGGCCCACAGCAGTTTGGCCACGCTCGGGGCGCCCGCTCCCGCCGTGCCGCCCAGCGTGCGCAAGGCGTTCCAGCGCATCGCGCGCAGTTCGGCCCACAGCGTGACGAGACGGTCCCGTACGACGGGATCGTCCGCGGCCCCTGTGGCCAGGGCCGTGCGCACGACGTCGCCCAGCTCCTTCGCGAATCCGATCTGCTGGGCCAGCGTGGAGACGCCTCGTTCGAAGCCGAGCAGGTTCATCGCGACGCGCCATCCGTTCCCCTCGCCGCCGACGACGTGTTCGGCCCGGGCCGTCGCACCGTCGAAGAACACCTCGTTGAACTCGCTGGTCCCGGTGAGCTGGCGGATGGGCCTGACCTCGATCCGGCCGGGCTGGTCCATCGGCACGAGGAGGAGGCTGAGGCCGTGGTGGCGGCGCGCAGCCGGGTCGGTGCGGGCGAGGACGAAGCACCAGTCCGCCTCGTGGGCCAGGGAGGTCCAGATCTTCTGGCCTGTGATGCGGTAGGTGTCCGGGGTGTCGCGTACGGCGGTGGTGCGGAGCCCCGCGAGATCGGAGCCGGCACCGGGTTCGCTGTAGCCCTGGCACCACAGTTCCTCGCCGCGCGCTATCGGAGGCAGGAAGCGGGACTTCTGGCCGGGTGCGCCGTGTGCGAGGAGGGTGGGGGCGAGGAGGTTCTCGCCGATGTGCCCGGAGCGGGGCGGCGCCCCCGAGCGGGCGTACTCCTCCGCCCATGCGACCTGCTGGGTGAGGGTGGCACGGCGGTTGCCGTGACCGTCCTCGGGCCAGCCGAGGCCGATCCAGCCGGCGCGCCCGAGCGTGCGTTCCCAGTCGCGCCGGGTGGTCCGGACCGGAAGGTTGGCTTGCAGCCAGGCTCTTGCCTCACTTCGGAAGGCCTGGTCCTCGGGATCGGGGCCGAACTCCACAGTTGCCGCCTCACATCGGTGTCCTGGCATTTCACGATCGGCTGTGCGGGCCGGAGTACAGCCCTACGCATTGGGTCGGGTCCCCTCCCGCGCCGCCCTCTCCATCGCCTCCAGTTGCTGGATCATCGGCATCGGGTCCGTCCCCACCGAGCCCGGCAGGAATTCCGCGATCCGCTCCGGGGTCCAGGAACCCTCCGCGTACGCCGCCCGTACTTCCCTCGGCTGCGCCCAGACCGCCAGCTTCGGGCCCGCGATCGTGTACACCTGGCCCGTGATGCCTTCCTGCCGGGCGCGATCGGACAGGAGGTACACCACCAGCGCGGCCACGTCCTCCGGTTCGCCGATCTCCTTCAGCTCCATGGGCACGTTCGCCGACATCCGCGTCCGGGCCACCGGCGCCACGGCGTTCGCCGTCACCCCGTACTTGTGCAGCCCGAGCGCGGTGCTGCGGACGAGGGAGATGACGCCGCCCTTCGCCGCGCTGTAGTTGGCCTGCGCCACCGAGCCCTGGTGGTTGCCGCTCGTGAAGCCGATCAGCGTGCCCGAGCGCTGGGCGCGCATCACCGCCGCCGCCGCGCGGAACACCGTGAACGTGCCCTTGAGGTGGGTGGCGACCACCGGGTCCCACTCCTCCTCGGTCATGTTGAAGAGCATCCGTTCGCGCAGGATGCCCGCCACGCACACCACGCCGTCCAGACGGCCGTACGAGGCGAGCGCCTCGTCCACCACCCGCTGTCCGCCCGCCATCGTCGAGATGTCGTCCGCCACCGGGACGGCCTCTCCGCCCGCCGCCTCGATCTCCTTGACCACGGCCTCGGCGACCTCGCTCGTCGGGGAGGCGCCCTCCACCGACACCCCGTGGTCGTTCACGACGACCTGCGCGCCCTCCGCCGCGGCGGCCCGTGCCACCGCCCGCCCGATCCCGCGGCCCGCGCCCGTGACGGCGACGACCTTGCCTGCCAAGAAGTTCCCCACGCCCGGCCCCTTCCCGCAATTTCTGACGGTCCGTTAGATTTTATGGCCCGGCAGACGGCCGGAGACAAGCCCCGGGGAGGATTCATGTCGCTGCCAGCACTGCATCCGGCGTTCCATGAGATCGCCAAGCGCGTGAACAACTGGGGTCGTTGGGGCCGTGACGACGAGATCGGAACCCTGAACCTCATCACCGACGAGGTGGTCAGACAGGCCGCGGCCTGCGTGCGCAGCGGCCGACGCATTCCCCTCGCCCTGCCACTGCAGCAGGACGGCGTCCAGACCGGGGTCATCCCCGGCCGCGTCAACCCTTTGCATGTGATGGTCCAGATCAACCAGGAGATCTTCGGCCCCGGCACCATCGCATGCAGCGACGACGCCGTGACCATGGGCCTGCAGGCGGCCACCCACTGGGACGCGCTCACTCATGTCTCGCACTCGGGGAAGCTCTACAACGGCCGCCCGGCCGACACCATCACGCCCCACGGCGGCGCCGCGTTCGGCGGCATCGACAAACCGCGGCACCTCGTCTCCCGCGGGGTGCTGCTCGACGTGGCCCGTGCGCTCGGCCGGGACCGGCTCGACGGCTCGCACGCCGTGACTCCGGAGGACCTCGAGGCGGCCGAGGAGTTCGCCGGTACGCGGGTCCGGGCCGGCGACGTCGTCCTGGTGCGGACCGGACAGATCCAGACCTATCTCGCGGGCGACAAACAGGCGTACGGGTATCCGTCACCGGGGCTGTCCGTGCGCACTCCGGAATGGTTCCACGCGCGCGATGTGGCCGCCGTCGCCAACGACACGCTCACCTTCGAGGTCTTCCCGCCCGAGATCGAGGACCTGTGGCTTCCCGTGCACGCCCTCGACCTGGTGGAGATGGGCATGTTGCAGGGCCAGAACTGGAATCTCGAAGAGTTGTCCACAGCCTGTGGAGAAGAGGGGCGCTACACCTTCCTGCTGTCGGCGATGCCCGAACCCTTCGTCGGCGGGACGGGGACACCCGTGGCGCCGGTCGCGGTCCTCTAGGGGAGTCCGCACCGAGAGGGTCGGGTGGCGGCGCGCCGGCCCCACTCCCGGCTCCGCTCACGCGGGAGGTGCCCCCTCCTCACCCGAGCACGGCACCGCGCACCGCCATCCGGCTCGGCGTACCCGCCCCTCCCCGGGACGGTCCCGTGGACCGCCTGCGAGGAGCCGACGCCGAAATCACGATCCGCGCTCGTCGAGGGCTCCCGTCACCGGAACCCTCGGCGTCCCCTCACGGCGAATCGCTGCCCACAAGCAGTGATCAGCTGAACTCCGTGCGTCAACAGCGGTCAGGGGATTCCTCACTAATACCCTTTTTGTGACGGCGCGCGCAGAGGCACGGTCGGGCGCATTGCCACGCGCCCGACCCCACAGGGCCTGAGCCCGTGCGGCCTCGTGCTCAGGCGCATGCACTCGTGCCCCGGACGTCGGGGCACACGGCTACACCACGCCGAAGGCGAACTCCGGGGACAGCGCGCCCATCCGGTACTCGGCGAGCCGGTCCGCGGCCCCCGCCGCACAGCGATCCACCTCGCACCAGATGCGTTTGCCCAAGCCCTCCGGGTCCCACCCCCAGCGGTCCGCGAGCCCGTCGACGAGCTCCAGGCCGCGGCCACCCGTCTCGTCACCCTCGGCGTGCCGGGGCGCCGGCGGGCGGGTGCTGGCATCGGCCACCTCGAGGCGAACCGTGCCGCCCGGAGTGCCCGGGGCACCCTCCCGCACTCCCGTCAGCAGCAGCCGCAACACGGCCGGACAGCCGGTGTGCACCACCGCGTTGGTGACCAGCTCGGAAACGAGCAGCACCAGCGTCTCGGCCAACGGCTCGTCCGCCGCTATCCCCGACCCGGCGAGCCGGGAACGCGCCCATCGGCGGGCCCGCCCCACCTCCGCGGGGTCGGGCCGGATCTCCAGCTGCACTTGAAGCACCTGCACCGCTCACACCATCCGAACCGGCGGACACATCGCCTCGCGCCTCGCAAGCGCCACGATCGTGGTCATCGTCTGCATGGCAGGAACCAGGGTCACGGACCGTGATTCCCTTGCACGACAGCATGGTTGACGTACAGTCACCCCAACAAGCGCTTCGGGCATATTCCAGCGCGAAGGAGTACGCGTACGGCATACTGTGCGGCGCCTGTCGAGACGAGTCGAGCAGGCAGGTACGGAGGTCCTCCCTGCCCTGCGGGCGGTACGCAGCGCCGGATCCGGCGCCGCCATAGGGGCCGCACCGATGTGGTTCGGGCTCGGAACCGCTCGCATCCCACACAAGGTACCGGAGCCCCCCACCGACTCCAGTCCGTGACAAGTCACGCATAGGACACAACCCGATATCAACGCTCTGTGATGTCGGATCGCCACGTTCCGCGATATTCACGCCGCCCGCCCCGAAGAGTGCCTGTACAGAGGCGTTTAGACCGCTTTCGGCAACAGGTCCACGGCAAGCAGTTCGTCACTGTACGCAGTCGGCCCCGTGCGCTGGGTCCGCACCCAGGCCCGCTTTAGATACAGGTGTACGTCCGCCTCCCATGTGAAGCCCATGCCGCCGTGCACCTGCAGACAGTCGCGGGCGCCGCGCACGGCGGCCTCGTCGGCGAGCAGACGCGCGGCCGCGATGTCCAGGGGATCGGCGGTGACGGCGGCCGCGTAGACCGCGGCGCGGGCCGTCTCCACGCGCACCAGACTCTGCGCGCACATGTGCTTGACCGCCTGGAAGGCTCCGACCGGCTGTCCGAACTGCTCCCGCGTCCGCGCGTGCTCGACGGCCAGTTCGCAGGTGCGGGCAGCGCCGCCGAGTTGTTCGGCCGCGGTGAGGAGGACGGCGACGGGGCCGGGGCCGTCGCCCGGGTCGCCCGGCAGCCGGTGCAGCGGCGTCAGCGGGTCCACCGATGCCATCGGTACGGCGCCGGTGACGTCCCCTTGTACGGCGTCCGCCTCGGCCAGCCACTCCACGAGCCCGCCGGAGGGGGCCGTGACCACCGTCTCGCCGGCCGCCGCGCCCACCACCCGCCCGGCCGCGAGATGCGTGGCGACCAGCGGTCCGGGCAGCAGCGCCCGGCCCGCCTCCTCGAAGACGAGCACAGCCTCGGGCAGTCCGAGTCCGGCACCGCCCTCCGCCTCCGGCAGTCGCAGCGCGAAGAAGCCCGCCCGGCCCAGCTCCCGCCACAGCGCGCGGTCGAGCACCCCGGGCCGGCCGGCGGCGGCCCGCAGCGCCTCCCGGCCGAAGCGGCGCACGAGCAGTTCGCGGACTCCGGCCCTCAGCGCCCGCTGGTCGTCGGTCGGCTGGAAGTGCAAGCGAGTCACCGCCCCTTCGGCAGCCCGAGGATCCGCTCGGCCACGATGTTCCGCTGGATCTGGGAGGTCCCGGCCGCGATCGTGTACGACAGCGACGACAGCCGGTCGAGCACCCAGGGGCGGCCGAGGTCGAGGCAGCCGGTGCCCAGCACCTCGGCGGCGGTGTCGTACAGCTCCTGACGGGCGTGCGAATAGCTCAGTTTGAAGACCGAGCCCCCGGCGCCCGGCACTCCCCCGGCGCTCTCCGCCGCGCTCACGTTCCACTGCGTGAGCCGCCACAGCGCGCGGAAGTGCGCGTTCAGCCGGCCGAGTCTGCGCCGCAGCGGAGCGTCGTCCCAGCGGCCGTTGCTGCGGGCCTCGCGGGCCAGTTCGCCGAGGACGCGGCGGCAGGCCACCACCTCGCCCGCGAACGCCGTGCCACGTTCGAAGGAGAGCGTCACCATGGTCACGCGCCATCCGTCGTTCTCCGCGCCCACCCGGTTGGCCACCGGCACCCGCACCTCGTCGAGGAACACCTCCGCGAACTCGTTCGACCCGGCGAGCGTCCGCAGCGGCCGCACGGTGATGCCGGGGGCGTCCATGGGCATCGCGAGCCAGGTGATGCCCCGGTGCCTGGGTGCCGAGGGGTCTGTGCGCACCAGCAGTTCGCACCAGTCGGCGACTTCGGCATGGGAGGTCCAGACCTTGGACCCGCTCACCACGTAGGTGTCGCCGTCCCGCCGCGCGCGAGTGCGCAGCGAGGCGAGATCGGAGCCCGCGTCCGGTTCGCTGAAGCCCTGGCACCAGACCTCCTCGCCGCGCAGCACCGGCGGCAGCCAGCGCGCCCGCTGCTCGGGCGTGCCCTCGGCGGCGATCGTCGGACCCGCGTGCAGCAGCCCGACGAAGTTGGCCCCCACGTAGGGCGCGCCCGCTTTCTCGGTCTCCTCCAGGAAGATCAGATGCCGGGTGGGGGTGGCCCCTCTTCCGCCCGCGTCCTCGGGCCAGTGCAGGCCCGCGTACCCGGCGTCGTACAGCATCCGCTGCCAGCCGAGGTCGTAGGCGCGTCTGGCCGGCCAGTCCTCAGGGGACGGCTTCGGGGGCAGAGTCGGCAGCACCTTCGCCAGCCACTCCCGCAGCCGGACCCGGAACTCGTCCTCCTCGGGGGAGTCGGCGAGATCCACTAGCGGTCCCGGTCCATGTCGAGACCGAGCATCCGGATCGCGTTGCCCCGCATCAGCTTGTACACCGTCTCGTCGTCGAGCCCCTTCACATGGTCGAGGGCGACCTCCTTGGTGTGCGGGAAGGTCGAGTCGACGTGCGGGTAGTCGGTCTCGAAGGTGGCGTTGTCGCGGCCGATCACGTCGAGGGACGCGACGCCGTGCTTGTCGCGGAAGAAGCAGCAGAAGATCTGACGGTAGTAGTACGTCGACGGCGGCTCGGGGATCAGGTCGCGGACGCCGCCCCAGGCGCGGTGCTCCTCCCAGACGTCGTCGGCGCGTTCGAGAGCGTACGGGATCCAGCCCATCTGCCCCTCGGAGTAGGCGAGCCTGAGCCGCGGGAACTTCACCAGGACACCGCTGAACAGGAAGTCCATCATCGAGGCCATCGCGTTGTTGAAGGAGAGCGAGGCCTGCACGGCGGGCGGGGCGTCCGGGGAGGCGGCCGGCATCTGGGACGACGAGCCGATGTGCATGTTCACCACGGTGCCGGTCTCCTCGCAGACCGCGAAGAACGGGTCCCAGTGGCCGGAGTGGATGGACGGCAGCCCGAGGTGGGTGGGGATCTCCGAGAAGGTCACCGCCTTCACGCCGCGGGCGGCGTTGCGCGTGATCTCGGCGACGGCGAGGCCGACGTCCCACAGCGGGATCAGGCACAGCGGGATCAGCCGGCCGCCGCTGTCGCCGCACCACTCCTCGACCATCCAGTCGTTGTACGCGCGCACGCAGGCCAGCGCGACCTCCTTGTCGTGGGCCTCGGCGAAGGTCTGACCGCAGAAGCGCGGAAAGGTCGGGAAGCACAGGCTGGCCTCGACGTGATTGAGGTCCATGTCCCTGAGCCGCTCGGCCGGGTCCCAGCAGCCGCGCCGCATCTCCCCGCGGGTGATGCCCTCCAGGGTCATCTCGTCGCGGTCGAAGCCGACGGCCGCGATGTTCCGCTTGTAGGGGAACTGCAGGTCCTCGTAGATCCACCAGTCGGTCGGCGGGCCATCGGGGTCCATCGTGATCCGGTACTTGCCGCCGACGTAGGCGAGCTCGCCGATTCCGGCGATGAGCGGCTTGGGGCCGCGGTCCCGGTACTTCTGCGGCAGCCAGGTCTCGAAGAGGTGGGCGGGTTCGATCACATGGTCGTCGACGCTGATGATGCGGGGCAGTTCGGTCATGAGTCCCCTCCGCCGGGCAGCGGCTCCCTGACAGCCGCCAGGTTGATCTGATGGCCCGTCAGGTATACGGTCCCCAGCAGGCTAGTCCCGCACCCCTGGACCGACAAGGCGGTGAGGCCTACGCTCTGCCCACTATCTGACTTACCGTCAGAACACTGGGGGCCTCATGAACGAGACCGCGCACGCGCTGGGCACATCCCGCACGCTCTGGGAACTGGTCGCCCGGCGCGCCTCCCTCACCCCCGACCGGCCCGTCCTGCTCCAGGACGACCGCTCCCTGAGCTTCGGGGAACTGCGCGACCGCGCCGAGCGGGTGGCCGCCGGGCTCCACGGCATGGGCGTGCGCCCCGGCACGGTGGTCGCCTGGCAGCTGCCCACCCGTATCGAGACGGCCCTGCTGTCCTTCGCGCTGGCCCGCCTCGGCGCCGTGCAGACACCGGTCATCCCGTTCTACCGGGACCGCGAGGTGGGTTTCGCGCTACGGGAGTCGAAGGCGGAGTTCTTCGCGGTGCCGGGCACCTGGCGGGGCTTCGACCACACGGCGATGGCGCGCCGGCTCGGCGCGAAGGGGGTCTTCGAGGCGTACCACGGCGACGGCCTGCCCGACGGCGATCCCCGTGTCCTGCCCGCGCCGCCCGCCGACGGCACCTCGGTCCGCTGGATCTACTGGACCTCGGGCACCACCTCCGACCCCAAGGGCGTGCTGCACACGGACCGTTCGCTGATCGCGGGCGGCTCCTGCCTCGCGCACGCGCTGCAGCTGTCCGAGGACGACGTGGGCTCGATGGCCTTTCCCTACGCCCATGTCGCCGGCCCCGACTACACGGTGATGCTCTTGCTGTACGGCTTCCCCGCGGTGATGTTCGAGCAGTTCGCGCTGCCGGAGGCACTGGAGGGTTACCGCAAGCACGGAGTGACGGTGGCCGGCGGCTCGACGGCCTTCTACTCGATGTTCCTGGCGGAGCAGCGCAGACAGCCGGGTGTGAAGGTGATCCCGACCCTGCGGCTGCTGGCGGGCGGCGGCGCGCCCAAGCCTCCCGAGCTCTACCACCGCGTCGTCCGCGAGATGGGCGTGCAGCTCACCCACGGCTACGGGATGACCGAGGTGCCAATGATCACCATGGGGGCCCCGGACGACTCGGCGGAGAACCTGGCGACGACGGAGGGCCGGCCGCCCGAGGGCATGGAGATACGGATCGTGAACGGCGAGGTGCGCCTCAGGGGGGAGGCCGTCTGCCACGGGTACCTGGACCCGGACCGGACGGCGGAGGCGTTCGACGAGGACGGGTTCCTCCGCACGGGAGACCTCGGCCGTCTCACCGGCAGTGGCCATCTGGTGCTCACCGGACGCCTGAAGGACGTCATCATCCGCAAGGGCGAGAACATCTCCGCCCGGGAGATCGAGGACCTGCTGCACCGGCACCCCGCGGTCCAGGACGTGGCCGTGATCGGGCTGCCCGACGAGGAACGCGGCGAACGGGTCTGCGCGGTGGTCGAACGAGCTCCGGCGGCCAGCGAGCTGACCCTGTCCGCGGTCACCGCGTACCTGCGCGCGGAAGGACTGTCCGTACACAAGCTGCCGGAGCAGCTGGAAGTGGTGGACGGCCTCCCGCGCAACGACACCCTGCGGAAGGTACTCAAGTACAAGCTGCGCGAACGCTACTCGGGAACGGTGAAGTAGCGCGCGAAGGCGGACACGATCTCCGCCTCGCCGACCTTGCCGTCGCCGTCCGCGTCGAGCGTCGCGGCGGCCGCCTGGGCGATGTCCTCGTGCACGCCGAGGGCCTTCAGGACGCGGACGGTCTCCTGGACCGTGGCCACGCCGTCGCGGTCGGCGTCCGCCACGGCGAGCGCCGCGTGCAGGAAGGGCCGGGCGATCTCGGCGAAGCGGTCGGGGTTGTCGCGCAGCCGCTTGACCGCGCTCCCCACGAACTCCTCGCGCGTGATGCGCTGGTCGCCGTCCCGGTCCGCTATCCCGGCCATGCCCTGCCAGAAGGCCTCGCCGCCGGCGTACAGGGCCTGCCCCTGCTCCGAACGGGCGGTGGTGCCGAACTCGGTGAGGACCGCCTTGGCCGCCGCGCTGAAGTCCTCGCGGTCGATGTAGCCGTTGCCGTCCTGGTCGAAGGTGGCGAACCTGGCGGCGATCCTGCGCTCGTATTCGGTACTGACCATGTGCTTCGGGCCGCCTTACGTGACGTCGGGGGTGTCTCGCAGGGAGCGTACGACGAGCCGGGGCTCATGAGTGACGGAAAACGACGCTTGTACCAAGATCGCAGGAATTCTGCGACGACAGTGTGTCTGTCCTGCGACTTTCCCTGGTACGGGCGTGCCCCGGGTGTGGGACGGGCCACATGCCGGGCGGCGGGATCCGGTCGGCGCGAGGCCGTACGGACCGCGCCCGGCCGTGCGGGGCTACGCGCTCAGGGGTCTGGAGTCCTCGTCGATGGCCGCGGTGGCGTCAGGGTATACGTCGAAGAGGCGTCGCACGCCGAGGGCCGCGAGGACCCGGTTGACGTGGGCCGCTTCGACCCCCTCGGGCCAGGGCAGGATGAGTCTGAGCCGGCCCTGACAGGAGCGGATCAGCCGGCGGGTGGCGATCAGTACGCCGACCCCGCTGGAGTCGCAGAAGACGACCTCGGAGAGGTCAAGGACGACGTGATGACGGCCGTCCGCCACCGCGTCGTGCACCCGCTGCCGCAGCACTGGCGATGTCACCAGATCCAGCTCGCCCGCCACTTGGAGCACGGCCCACTCGCCGTGCTCCGCGAAGGTCACTTTGAGTGTCACCGCCACGCCTCCTGCTTGCCTGCACCTGATCGAAACGGAAACGGTCCCTACGCTTCCTTCAGGCGCGGCTGCCCCAACACACCTCCATGAAACACCGCACTTTCGATCGAAAGTACGTATGAATTGAGCCAATTCAATCCGCAACGATCGTGTTCGTTCATGTCTGATCGCCAGATATGCGTCGAGGGCGCCCTCGCCCGATCCACCAGTCCCGTCCGGGCGCCCTTACCACCAACGGCTCGCCAAGGGGCGCACATTGCGCCAAAGGGGCGTGCGTTGTCCTACGTGCCGACTACATTCGAGGAGGCAGGGGACGGAGGCTGGACCGGGACAGGGCCCGGCAGGGCCGGGGACGAGGGGGCCGCATGGCGAAGAAGGACGCACCGCCCCGCTGGGACCGCCGGATCCAGCAGCGGCTCGCCCGGGGTGAGGCCGCCGCGCTCGGTGAGTGCTACGACCGGTTCGCCTCGCTCGTGCACGGCCTCGCCCAACGCGTGCTCGGGGACGAGGAGGCGGCGGACGGCATCACGCGTGAGGTGTTCGTGCAGGTCTGGGAGAACCCCGAGGCCTACGACCCGAGGCAGGGTCCCCTGCGGACCTGGGTCGCCACGCTGACCCACCGGCTCGCCGTGCAGCGGCTGCGCGCCGACGAGACCGCAGCGCTCACCCGGAGCGGCGGGGGCACCCGGGAGGACCTGGAGCGAAAGGTGCGCCGCGCCTCGGTCGCGGCCCGCGCCGACTACATCGCCACCTCGATGCCCATACCGCTGCGGGCCGCGCTCGAGCGGGCCTACTTCCAGCGCCGGGACTACCGCCAGACCGCCGTCGACCTCGGCATCACCCAGGACGAGGCCCGCCGCAGGCTCCGCCTCGGCCTCCAGCTGCTGGCCACGGCCCATGAGACCGGCCCCTCGGGCGTCCCTCCCGAACCGGGAGCGGTGTGGTGACCGGCCCCGACAACCGCGAGCACGGCGACGACCGGCACAACGGCACGAACGGACCCGACCGCCCGAGCGGCGCCGGGCCGGGCGGTCCGGACGCCCCCGAGGACGGCGACGACCTGCGCGACGGCACGGACAGATCCCCCGGCGGCTCCCAGGGCCCCGGGGGCGAGCGCGGACCGGTGCCGCCGGCGCACGGTTCCGCCGAGGAGACCGGGCTGCCCCTACCCGATCCCGAACCGTCCCCCACGCCTTCGGACCCGCTCGCGCTCGAGCACCGGGAGCTGAAGTCGTTGCTCGGGGCGTGGGCGCTCGCCGCCTGTTCGCTCGAGGAGACGGCGGCCGTCGAGGCCCACCTCGGCGACTGCGGCGCGTGCGCGGACGAGGCGCTGCAACTGCGCGAGGCCGTGGGCCTGCTGCAGCGTCTGGAGAGCCTCGACCTCGACCCCGCTCTGCGCACCCGCGTGCTGGAGGCCTGCCTCGACCGGCGTCCGCCGCGCATCCCGGTGCCGGACTGGGTGGCGCCGTACGACGCGGAGGCCGCGCGCCTCGACGCCCTGCTGCAGGACATAGGCGACGCCGAGTGGCACACGCCGGTGCGCCTGCGGTGGTTCGACGGGACGGGCCCCGCGAGCCGTCGCACCACCGTCGCCGGTGTAATCGCCCATCTGCTGTCCGTGGACGGGCTGGTGGCGGTGTCGCTGGGGCTCGAGGACCCGCTCGGGGACGTGACCGTCGAGGACGGCACACCGGAGGGCCGTACGGAGGCGTACTGGCGCACCTCGCACTTCCCGCCGACGCGGTCCGTGCGGAACCGGTGGCGGGACCAGAGCCACAACCTGGTGCGGACGCTGTCCTTCACCGACGGGGGCTCCGGGAAGCCCTCGGTGTCGTACGGGAGTTTCGCGCTGTCGCTGCGCGACGCGATGGTGGACCGGGCCTTCGAGTGCTGGGTGCACGCGGAGGACATCGCGGGCGCCATCGACTATCCGTACGGGCCGCCGGCCCCGCGCCTTCTGAACAGGATGATCGACCTGGGGGCGCGGATGCTGCCCGGGGTTCTGGCGGCGCGGCGGCAGGCCGGGCTCGCCGCGCCCGGCCGCACCCGCCACCTCGTCCCGGCGGGCGAACCGGGGCGCACCCTGCGCCTGGAGATCGAGGGCGCGGGCGGCGGCGAGTGGCTGATCGCCCTCGACTCCCCGGGAGCGGTCGCCACCGCCGAGCGCGAAGTGGCGCACGTCGCACTCGACGCGGTGGAGTTCTGCCGTCTGGCAGCGGGCCATGTGCCGCCCCAGGAGGCGGCGGCGGGGCAGGTCGGCGACCGCGAGGCGATCAGCGACGTGCTGTTCGCGGCGGCGTCACTGAGTCGGATGTAGCCCCGGGTCTCAGGCGAAGACGACCGTCCGGCGGCCGTTCGGCAGGATCCGGCGCTCGGCGTGCCACTTGACCGCGCGAGCCAGAGCCTGGCACTCGACGTCGCGCCCGATCGCGACGAGCTGGTCGGGGGTCACGTCGTGGCCCACGCGCTCGACCTCCTGCTCGATGATCGGGCCCTCGTCGAGGTCGGCCGTCACGTAGTGCGCGGTGGCGCCGATCAGCTTCACACCGCGCGCGTGCGCCTGGTGGTACGGCTTGGCGCCCTTGAAGCTCGGCAGGAACGAGTGATGGATGTTGATGATCCGGCCACTGAGCTGCTTGCACAGGTCGTCCGAGAGCACCTGCATATAGCGGGCCAGCACCACCAGCTCGACGTCCCGCTCGTGGACCAGCTCCAGAAGCTGTGCCTCGGCCTCCGGCTTGGTGTCCTTCGTCACCGGGATGTGCTGGAAGGGGACGTTGTACGAACCCACCAGCTCGGCGAACTCGGTGTGGTTGGACACCACGGCCGCGATCTCGACGGGGAGCGCCCCGATCCGGGCGCGGAAGAGCAGGTCGTTCAGGCAGTGCCCGAACTTGCTGACCATGAGGACGACCCGCATCTTCTCGTCGGCCCGGTGGATCTGCCACTCCATGTGAAAGGAGTCACCGATCGCCGCGAAGCTCGCGCGCAGCTTGTCCACGGTCACCGGCGACTCCGCCGAGAAGTGGACCCGCATGAAGAACAGTCCCGTGTCGCGGTCGCCGAACTGCTGGCTGTCCTCGATGTTGCAGCCGGTCATGAACAGGTAGCTCGACACGGCGTGCACGATGCCCTGCTTGTCCGGGCAGGAGAGGGTGAGGACGTACTGGTCGGCGGGGGCCGCGGCTCGGGTGGACTGCTCACTCATGCCGGCCAGGGTCTCATGACCGCGGGCCTGCACGGGGCGACGTTCCGCCACCCGGACCGCGCGGCGACGGACTAGGCCGACCGGGTGAGGATCCGCAGCACCTCGAGCGTCCGTGGCGGCGCGTCGGGGTCCTCACCGTCGCTCGTCGCGAGCCGTACATGGGCGTCGCGCGCCGCCCGCACCGCCTCCGGCCACCCGTGGTGGTCCATGTAGGCCTGGACCGGCGCGTCCGGGCCGACCTGGTGCATGATCCGCAGCACCCGCAGCACGGCCGTGTCCACGAGCGCCGCCTCCTGCGAGTCGCGGAAGATCGTGCCGACGTATTTGTCGGCGGACCAGTTGTCCAGCCAGGTGTCCTCGACCAGGCGGTACACGGCGTCGGTGACGTCGCCGTACCCCTCGGTACCGGCGAGCCACACGTCCCGCTGGAACGCCTGGTCGGAAAGCATGTGCAGCGCCGAGCGCACATTGCTGCGCCAGCGCCACCACGGCATGTCATTCAGGGGCATGTCGCCCATGGTGGAGTAGCGACGGCCACGACGGGAAGAGTTCTCCGAACCTTGCACGGTCATCGATCGTACGTTCCCTGTGAAAACCGGATCATCGGCCCCCGCAATTCACCCCTACGACACCTGTCATTGACCACCGGGCATACACCGGTTAGTGATGTGGCGGAATCGTGCACGCCATGACCGGCAGTCGACGCACCAGTTCCTCCCCCACCAGCCCCAGCATCACGGGCGCCGTCCGAAAAGCGGGCAGCCGCCGCGTCCGGAACGCCCTGCTCTCCGCGGGCGCGGTGGTGGCCTGTGCGTCGATGGCCGCCGCCTGCGGCATCGTCCCCGGTACCACGGGGGGTTCCGGGGACTCCATCACCGTCATGACCTGGGCGCCCCAGGACACCTCCGCGACCAACAAGCCGGGCATGCCGGCGATGGCGCGGGCCTACGCGCGCTGGATCAACTCGCACGGCGGGCTCAACGGGCACAAGCTCAACGTGCTCACCTGCAACGACCACAACGACTACGTCAGCGCCGCGAAGTGCGCGCGGATCGCCGTCAAGAGGAAGGCCGTCGCGGTCGTCGGCTCCTACAGCCAGTTCGCGTCCTCCTTCCTCTCACCGCTGGAGTCGGCGGGCATCCCCTACATAGGCGGGTACGGCCTGACCGACGACGAGTTCAAGAGCGTGCTCTCCTACCCCGTCAACGGTGGTCAGCCCGCACTGCTGGCGGGCCTGGGCGAGGAGCTGGGCAAGAACTGCGGGGGCGTCGCCCTGGTCCGCCCGGACACCGTCGCCGGCGACCAGCTCCCGGTGCTGCTCGACGCCGGGCTCACGGCGGGCGACCACTCGTCCGCCGCCGACGTGCGCGCCGCCGAGGACGCCACCTCGTTCGACGCCCAGGCCCAGCAGGCGCTGCAGAAGGCGACCACGGACCAGCAGAAGAAGGGGTGCGTGGTGCCCTCGCTCGACGAGCGCACCGGCACCTTCATGGACTCCTTCCGCCG
This sequence comes from Streptomyces sp. NPDC001156, assembly GCF_053598275.1. NCBI lineage: Bacteria > Bacillati > Actinomycetota > Actinomycetes > Kitasatosporales > Streptomycetaceae > Streptomyces > Streptomyces sp. NPDC001156. Next base: position 42,858 of record NZ_JBSFJX010000007.1, read on the forward strand.
TCTGAGCACGGAGTACCCCGCGGTGCGCACCGGCTCGGTGCTCGGCAGTGTCGACCAGTCGATCATCAACCAGTCGGGCGGCGCCTCGAGCCCCTACGAAGGGGCGTATGTCACCAGCTGGTATCCGGAGGCGACGGACCCGCACTGGGATCCGATGAAGAAGGTCATCCGCGAGGAGGCGTTCGGTGACAACCGGATCGACCCGGCGGACGCGGGCGTGCAGACCACCTGGATCGCGTACACGGTCCTGAAGAAGGTCGTCGAGTCGCTCGGCGGCGGCGAGGTGAGCGCGAGCACCATCCGCTCGGCCCTCGACAACGGCCTCCAGGTCGACACGGGCGGCCTCACCCCGCCCCTGCGCTGGCGCTTCCAGGACCTGACCGTGGTCATCGGCTACCCGCGTCTGATCAACTCCGACGTGACCCTCCAGGTGGTGCGCCAGGGGCAGCTGGTGGCGGCGACCAAGGGCTTCGTGAACGTGTCGAAGACGCTGGAGAGCACCGCGCTCCAGTAGGGCGCACGGGCCCTGGGCCCGGACTGGACGGTCAAGGTGTCACCGGGTGTGCGCCGCCGCGGTGCCGAACGGCTCCGGAGCGGCGCACACCGCTGTGTTCACAGCTGGGTCGGCTGGCGCTGGGTCAGGCCGTACTTCTGGGCGATGGCGTTCCACAGCCGCGCGGCCTTCGTCTTCTCGGCGCTGGCCGTGCCGCTGTCCCGGTTGCCCGCCCCCGTCTGCCCGGTGGAGCGCGCCTGCCCCCTCTTGCAGCCCTTCTTGTTGGCCGCGACCTGGTCGGCCCAGGCGGCGTAGTGGGTGTCGGCGGACGCGGACGCCTTCCAGGCGTTGGTGAGCGCCGTGGTCAGCTCGCCGTGGTTCGGGAGCTTGTCGACCGCGAGCCCGGACAGCCGGGTGACCAGGCCGCTCCGCTGCTGGGCCGCGTTGCGCAGGTCGGTGGCCGCCTGGCCGAGGTTCTGGCAGACCTTGACCTCGGCCACCGCCTTGATCACGGAGCCGCGACTGTTGCCGCTGTCGGCGAGGAGCTTGTCCAGCGCCGCGGCCTGCTGCTTGGCGGCGTCGCCGGACCCCGGCTCCGAGGCGTTCGCGGCCGGGCCGGTCGCCGAGACGTTCTTGCTGTTGTCGCTCTTGGGGTCGTCACCGCCGCCGCTGAGCAGGGCGCCCGCTCCGATGCCGAGGACGACGATGCCCACGCCCACGGCCGCGATGACCGCATTGCGCGGGCGGCCACGACCACCGTCGTCGCGCCGTCCGGCCGCCCGGGTACCGGGGACGCCGGGCCCGTCCGCGGCGTCGAACCGGGGCAGATACTGGGTGGCGGGCGCGGCGCCGTCGTGGCGGAAGAGGTTGTCGAACTCCGCCGGCGTCTGCCGGTCGCCGTCGGGCGGCATCCCGTACGGCGCGGGACCCGGCTGCCCGGGCACGGGCGGGAGGTACTGCGTGGCCTGCGCGTCGGGACCGGCGGCCGGGGAGCCCCCGGTCCGGCCGAGGAACCGCGTCGCGTCGTCCGCGGGCATCTCCGTCGGGAGCGCTCCCGGCCCGACCGGAGGTATGTACTGGGTCGCCGCCTCCTGGGCGGCGACGGGCGGGAGGTACTGCGTGGCCTGCGCGTCACCGGTGGCGGGCACCGGCGGGATGTACTGCGTGGCGCCCTCGTCGGCGGGCGGCAGCGGTGCGGCGTGTGCGCCCTGCTGGAGGCGGTGTGCGCCCCCGGGCGCACCATGTCCGTCCACACCGTACGACGACGGCTGCGCACCCTCGGGCGGCAGCGGACCCGCACCCGCGCCCATCGGGGCGTGCGGCGGCATCGGCTGCCCCGGCGCCGCGTGCGACTCGTGGACGGCGGGGGCCCCGCCCCAGCCCGACTGCGGATCCGAGGACTCCCAGGAGGGCTGTGCGCCCGGGGAGTCCCACGCCGGTGCGGGCGCGGCCCCGGGCTGCTGGTGCTCACCCCAGTGCTGCCCGGCGTCGCCGCCCCAGCCCTGACCGGGCTGCGGTGTCTCGGACTGCTGGCCCGGACCCCACGGCTGACCCCAGGCCTGACCTGTCATGGGCGCGCCCTGACCGCCGGAACCGCCCACCGGGGCGGCACCACGGCCGCCCGCCGGAACCGCGGAACCGTTCGCCCCGCCCGCCTGGCTCGGCAGCAGGGGCTCGCCGCCGTCGGAAGGCAGCACGATGCCTTCGCGCGCGGTCCGCGCCGAGGGCTCCTCGCCCTGTCCACTCTGCGTCACCGGGACTCCTACGAATGGGGGACTTTCGGAATCGTCGGCTCACGCTACCGGGTCCCCACAAGCTGGTGCCACGCAGCACAGGGCCTGACCTCCTACCCATGTGACCGCCGTAACAAAACCGCGTCGCCAGGCGCTGTTTACGTCACCCCTCGGACCCTCACTTGTCGATCACCTGGCATTTCCCGGGCCTTCATGCCGGGGCGGCCACCCCGTAAGGAGGGTTCACGCCCCGGTCACGGGGACCGCCCGGGCGATCCGGAGCGATCGTCGGCGGCCACACCGCTTCACCTCATCGCGGATCTCCCGGGCCGGGGCGAAGACCCTTGCCGGCACCTCCCGCCCCGCACCCCCGACGGCACCCGGCGCGATGCCCCTACGCCGCGGCCGCCAGATCCAGCCGGGCCCCGAACTCCCGCACCGCGGCCTCCTCCTGGAACGGCTCCAGCCGCTGCTGGAGGTCCTCCAGATACTCGGACCCGCGATTCGAGCGCAGCGTGCCGAGCAGTTCCATGGCCTTCAGACCGGTGTGGCAGGCCTGTTCCACCTCGCGCTGCTGCACCTGCGCCGTGGCGAGCAGCACATAGCCGATCGCCCGGCGCCGGGCCCGCGACACGGGGTGCCCGGCGAGGGACTCCTCCGCCCGCCGCGCAGCAGCCTCGGCCTGCCCGAGGTCGCGGTGGCAGTGCGCCAGCTCGTCCGCCAGATAGGCCTGGTCGAAGTGGGCGATCCACATCGGGTCGTCCCCGGACGCCGCGTCGGCCGCCTCGAGCGCCGCGACCGCGCGCCCGGAAGCGAACTGGGCGGCGCGCACGTCGCCCAGCAGCGCGTGCCCCCGCGCCTCGGCGGCGTGGAACATCGCCTCCGCCCGCGGCGTCACCCGCCCACGCGCTCCCTCCTGGGCCGCGCGCGCCAACTGCGCGATCTCCCGCGGGTTTCCGAGCTGCGCCGCGAGATGGCTCATGGAGGCGGCGAGCACATAGCCGCCGTACCCGCGGTCCCCCGCTGCCTGGGCGAGGCGCAACGCCTGGATGTAGTACCGCTGGGCAAGCCCCGGCTGCCCGGTGTCGATGGCCATGTACCCCGCGAGTTCCGTCAACCGGGCCACGGCGGCGAAGAGTTCGCGACCCACGGCGTCCCGGTAGGAACCGGCCAGCAGGCCCGACACGACGCTGTTGAGGTAGTGCACGACGACCGGCCGCACATGTCCGCTGCCGAACTGGTGGTCCAGCTCGACCAGTGCCTGGGTCATCGCGCGCACCGCGGCCACGTCCGAGGGCCCCACCCGGGGCCCTGCCGAGCGCGACACCTGCGAATCCGGCGCGGAGATCAGCCAGTCCCGGCTCGGCTCGACGAGCGCGGACGCGGCGACCGAGGAACCGGACAGGAAGTCACGGCGACCGACGTCGCTGCGCCACAGCTCGCAGACCTGCTCGATGGCGCCGAGCACCGTCGGCGAGAACTGCAGGCCCACGCCCGAGGCGAGGTTCTTGCCGTTGGCCATCCCGATCTCGTCGATCGTGACCGTACGCCCCAGTTTGCGGCCGAGCGCCTCGGCGATGATCGCCGGCGCCCGACCCCTCGGCTGCTGACCGCGCAGCCAGCGGGCCACCGACGTCTTGTCGTAGCGCAGATCGAGACCGTGCTCCGCGCCGCACATGTTGACCCGGCGGGCGAGCCCCGCGTTCGAGCAGCCCGCCTCCTGAATGAGCGCTTGCAGCCGTTCGTTCGGCTGCCGCGCGACGAGAGGCCTTGCGGCCATGCGCACCCCCATATCCATGGCTCGGTTCGCCCGGTGACTGCGGTGACTGCTCCCGCACCGAGTTGACGTGTCTTCAGCGGCCGGACTCCCGGGAACACCCTTGGTGTGCACCGAAAAGTTCCGGTCGTGAAGATCGATGCCCAGCGGACATACCTCTGATGCGAGACATGCGCGGATTGCCGGGGTAAAGCCTGATGCCGTGCTCCTCACCTGACTACCCGGCCCCTGTCGCCGTTCCTCTTGCGCGCCCCCGACCGTGCACCCGTGCGCCCCGCCGCCGGGAACGGTGCTCCTCCCCGCGCATGTAGGGCAAAAAGGGCAAGCCCAAAAACCGCCCCCGGCCCGGACGGTCGCACCGCGGGAGCGGGGCGTAACCCCCCGTGACCGCTAGAGTTGAGCTCATCGTGGAAGAGACCATCGCGGGCCCCGAAACTGCCCACATCCCGAAGCAGCGCGGCGATTCGCTCCTGGAAGCCGCCGTACGTTACGCCGAGGAACGACACTGGGACGTGTTCCCCGGGACCTGGCTCGAAGCCGTGGACGGGATGCAGCAATGCTCCTGCGGTCGGTCCGCGTGCCCCGTGCCCGGTGCGCATCCGGCTCGCGACGACTGGGCGACACAGGCGAGCGGCAGCGCGACCGTCGCGCGCCGTCTGTGGACCATGCGGCCGACGGCGTCGATCCTGCTGCCCACCGGGCGCACCTTCGACGCCGTCGACGTCCCGGAGACCGCCGGCTTCCTCGCCCTCGCGCGCATGGAGCGAATGGAGCTGACGCTCGGACCAGTGGCCCTGACCCCGGACCGGCGCATGCAGTTCTTCGTGCTGCCCGGCGCCTCGGCGAAGGTCCCCGACCTGGTTCGGAACCTGGGCTGGTCGCCCTCCTCGCTCGACCTGCTGACGCTCGGCGAGGGGGCGTATGTGGCCGCACCTCCCACGCGGTACGGGTCGCGGGGTGCCGTGCAGTGGGTCTGCCGGCCGACGCCCGCGAACCGGTGGCTGCCGGATGCGGAGGAGTTGATCTCGCCGCTCGCGTACGCCTGCGGCCGGGAGCGGTAGCCGACCGCGGTCGCCGGCTGCGTGACGGATGGCGTCCGGCGGCCGTGCCGTGGGGTTCTCCGTTGCCGCTCATGCGGTTCCCCGCGCCCCGTTCGGTGCGCTCCTCCCCCTAAGGTGCTCGTATGACCGAGGGAGCAGGGGCGGTTGTGGCCGCCGTACGGGTGCAGGGGCTCTGGAAGCGGTTCGGGGAGCAGGTCGCCGTCGCCGGCATCGACCTCGAGCTGCCCGCCGGGCGGTTCATCGGGCTGGTCGGCCCGAACGGGGCCGGGAAGACCACCACCCTGTCCATGGTCACCGGACTGCTGCGGCCCGACCAGGGCACCGTCGAGGTGGTCGGGCACGACGTGTGGCGCGACCCGGTGGCGGTGAAGGCGCGCATCGGCGTCCTCCCCGAGGGTCTGCGGCTCTTCGAACGCCTCTCCGGCCGGGAACTGCTCGGCTACATGGGCCGGTTGCGCGGTCTGCCCGGCGCCGAGGTCGACAAGCGGGCCACGCAGCTCCTCGACGTCCTCGACCTGGCCGGCGCCCAGCACAAGCTCGTGGTCGACTACTCGACCGGCATGCGCAAGAAGATCGGGCTCGCCGTCGCACTGCTCCACAATCCAGAGGTCCTCTTCCTCGACGAGCCGTTCGAGGGCGTCGACCCGGTGTCCGCCCAGACCATCCGCGGTGTCCTGGAGCGCTACACGGCCTCCGGCGCCACCGTCGTCTTCTCCTCCCACGTCATGGAGCTGGTCGAGTCGCTGTGCGACTGGGTGGCGGTCATGGCCGCGGGACGCATCCGCGCACACGGCCCGCTCGCCGACGTACGCGGCGAGGCGCCCACCCTGCAGCAGGCCTTCCTGGAACTGGTCGGCGCGCACGGCCGTACCGCCGGCGCGGACCTCGACTGGCTCGGCGGCGGCGCCCGATGACCGCCCCCGGCCTGACCCCCACCGTCGTACGGCTCAAGCTGTCCCTGCTGCGCAACGGGCTGCGGCAGTCCGCCGGGCGCAGGGCCGCGTACGTGACGTCCGTCGTCTTCGTGCTCCTGATCGCCGCCCTGCAGCTGATCGGCCTGATCGCCCTGCGCGGCAACGCGCACGCCGCCACCATCGCGGTGCTGCTGACCGAGATCCTGGCGCTCGGCTGGGCGGTGATGCCGCTGTTCTTCCCGAGCGGCGACGAGACGCTCGACCCCACCCGCCTGGTGATGCTCCCGCTGCGCCCGCAGCCTCTCGTACGGGCTCTGCTCACGGCCTCCTTGGTCGGTCTCGGCCCCCTCTTCACCCTCTGCCTGTTCGTCGGCGCGGTGATCTCGATGGCGCACGGAGCCGCCGCGTACGGCACCTCCGTGGTCGCCGTCGTCCTGGCGCTGCTCGTCTGCGTGGCGCTCGCCCGCGCCGTCGCCGCCGCCAACATCCGGCTGCTGACCAGCCGCAAGGGCCGCGATCTTGCCGTGCTCAGCGGGCTCGTCGTCGCGGTCGGCGCGCAGCTCGTCAACTTCGGCGCCCAGCGGCTCGGTTCGGCGGGGCTGTCCCCGCTGGACCCGGTGGGCGAGGTACTGCGCTGGGTACCGCCCGCGTCCGCCCTCGGTGCCGTGGACTCCGCGAGCCGCGGTTCGTACGGCACAGCCGTCGCCCAACTCGCGCTGAGCGCGGCGGCCCTGGCCGGGCTGCTGGCCCTGTGGTCGCGCAGCCTGACGAAGCTGATGACCTCGCCGGACCAGTCCACGCTCCAGGCCGCCGAACCGAGCGCCCGGGAGCGCACCTCGACGGGCCTGTCCCGGCTGCTGCCCGCGGGCCGCACCGGCACGGTGATGGAACGCAGCCTGCGCTATGTGTGGCGCGATCCCAAGACCAAGGCGGCATGGGTGACCTCGCTCGCGATCGGGCTGATCGTCCCCGCCTTCAATGCCCTCCAGGGCACCGGCTCCATCTACTTCGCCTGCTTCGCGGCCGGGATGCTCGGCATCCAGATGTACAACCAGTTCGGGCAGGACACGTCCGCGTTCTGGATGGTCGCGACAACGATCTCCTCTCCTCGGGACGCCCACGCCGAACTGCGCGGCCGGGCGCAGGCGCTGCTGCTGATCACGCTGCCCTACGCCACCTTCGTCACCGTCGTGACGACCGCGCTGCTCGGCGCCTGGCCGAAGCTGCCCGAGGTGCTCGGTCTCTCCTTCGCGCTGCTCGGCGCGATGCTGGCCACCGGTGCCTGGACCTCGGCCCGCTTCCCCTACTCCATTCCGCAGGAGGGCTACAAGAACGTGGTCCCCGGCCAGGCGGGACTCGCCTGGATCTCCATCTTCGGCGGCATGATCTCGGCCGCTCTGCTGTCCGCGCCCGTCATCGCGGCGACGATCTGGCTGAACGTCGCCGCGGGCGGCGACGCGTGGACCTGGCTGCTGCTGCCGGCGGGCGCCGCGTACGGCGCGCTGATCGCCCTGCTCGGCCTGCGCCTCGCGGCGCCGCGCACGGCCCGACGCCTGCCGGAGATCCTGACGGCGGTCAGCAAGGGGTAGGCCGGCACCCTCCGGTGCGGCCGCCGGGGGAGAAAACCGGGCGCAACGATTTCCCCCAATCTTTCCGGAAGCAGATGTGTGCTGTGTCACGTTCGAGTTGAATGATGGCGAGTGAGCGGAAGAACGCGCCGTACGTGCGGACGCAGCAGCCTGCAGGGGGGTCCAGGTGAGTGCTTCCCGGCGTAGTGGGACGACGGACGAGCTGGGGCCGGGTGAGCCCGAGCGGGACGGTTCGGATCTTCTCGCCGCGCTCCTCGACGGCATGGACGCGGCCCTGTGCGCCCTGGACGCCGACGGCGTCGTGACCCACTGGAACCGGGAGGCCGAGCGGATCCTCGGATGGTCCGCAGCCGAAGCAGTGGGGCGGCGCGGATTCGCCGGATGGGCCGTGCGCACCGCCGACGCCACCGAGGTCGAGGCGCGGCTGATGTCCGCGATGGACGCACCCGGGCGCCAGGTGCACGAGTTCGCGCTGCTGACCAAGGAGGGCGGGCGGGTGCTCGTCCGGACCCAGTCGGCGGCGGTGCGAGGACCCGACGGGAAACCCGCGGGGGTCTACTGCGCCTTCAGCGAGGTCCATGCGCAGATCGACCTGGAGCGGTCCATCGCGCTGAGCGAGGCCCTGTTCGAGGACGCGAGCTGGGGGGTCGTGCTCGTCGACGCGGACCTGCGGCCGGCCGTCGTCAACGCCCACGCCGCCCGGGCCCTCGGCATCGGGCGGACCGCCGTGCTCGGCCGTCCGCTCGGCGATCTGCTCTCCCAGGGGGTCGAGGAGCTGGAGAGCGCGCTGACGCATGTGCTTGCCGAGGGGGCCCCGCCCGCTCCCGCCGAGCTGTGGGTGAGCGTCCGGACCGCCGACGGCGAGAAGCGGCGGTGCTGGCGCAGCGGGTTCCTGCGGCTGTCCTCACCGCTCGCGGAGGAACCGGTTCCGCTGGGCGTAGGATGGCTCTTCCAGGACATCACCGAGGCCAAACAGACCGAGCAGGAGGCGGCTCTGCTGCGCTTCCGCTCGAACCAGCTGCATCGCGCCGCCCGCGCGGCGGCCGAGTGCGAGGACCCCCTGGAGGCGGCCACCGTCCATCTGGACTTCGCACTGGCCGGATTCGCCGATCACGCGCTGATCGACCGGGTGGCGGGCGGCTCCATGGCGGACGGGGAGAGCCCGGTGCGCCTGGTACGCGCCGCCGAGACGCCGTCCGGCGCGCCCGGGCCGAGCGCGCTCACCGGCAAGGCGGGGCTGCCCGTGCGGTACGCCGAGGGACATCCGGCCCTGCAGTGTGTGGCGCGTACCGGATCCGTACGGGCCGGCGCGGGAGACGTGGACTCGGAGCAGGCACACCGCTGGGCGCTCGACCGGCGGTGGCCCGCGGACGCGGTGCACGCGCTGTGCACGGTGCTGCGCAGCCGGGGCCGGACGCTGGGCGTGGTGACGTTCCTGCGGGCGGCAGGGCGGAGCCGGTTCGAACGGGCGGACGCGGTGTACGCGGAGAGCGTCGCGGCACGGATCGCCGCCGCGCTGGACCTGGCCGACATGGCGGCCCCGGAGGCATAGCCGCCCTTCCGGCCTCTGCTCCCGGGGACGCGGCCGGCTACTGCCGGTAGAAGATCCGGTCGCCGTACTCCCGCATGACCCGGCCGTTCCACTCGTGGCCGCCGTCCACGTTCCCGGACCTGAGCAGGGGCGGTTCGATGCCGCGGTCCGCAAGGGCGCCCGCGGCCTGGGCCATCACCGCCTGGAGCAGGGCGGTGGTCACCACCGTGGAGGCCGGGGCGAAGGGGGCGGGGATGTTGCCGACGCTGAGCTCCGCGTCCCCCACGGGGATCTTCGAGTCGAGGACGATGTCGCAGTGGTCCTTCAGATAGGTGCCTGAGGCGTGCCGGGACTTCGTCTCCGAGGCGTACGCCACCGAGGTGACCCCGATGACCTTGACGCCGAGGGCGCGGGCGTTCGTCGCCATCTCGACGGGGAGCGCGTTGCGGCCGGACAGGGAAATGATCACCAGCAGGTCGCCGGCACGGAGCGGGCTGGAGTCGAGGACCGCGCTCGCCAGCCCGTCGACCCGCTCCAGGGCGGAGCCCAGGGTCGCCGGCATCACATCGACGCCGACGACGCCGGGGACGGCCAGCAGGTTCATCAGGGCGAGGCCGCCCGCGCGGTAGACGAGGTCCTGGGCGGCCAGCGAGGAGTGCCCGGCACCGAAGGCGAACAGCCGGCCGCCGTCGGCGACGGTGTCCGCGATCAGGTTGCCCGCGGCCGCGATCTGCTCCGCGTCCTCGTCCCGCACCCGGCGCAGCAGCCCGATCGCCGCCTCGAAGAACCGCCCGGCCAGCTCGCTACCGCTGCGCGGCTTGCCGCCGCCCGGCTCGTCACTCATCGGCGACGCCCCTTCGAAGTCTCGGTGTCCCGTTCCCGACGGACGGCTGACGCACGGCGCACCGCCACGCACCGGCGTCCGTGACGGTCCGTGTCGCGGATCACGTTGCGGTCTGGACCAGTGCCGTGTCAATACGGTCGGTGGGCCCCCAGGACGGCCACGCTGTCCCGGGGGCGCGGCGGTCCTTGCGAGAGCCGTGACCCCTGGTTCGGCCGGCGCTCCACGGTTGTCAGTGCGATGCGTCAGAATTGAATCCAGGGCCAGCGCACACGCCGGTGAGCCGTCGAGCCTCCGGCAGATCTCATCGAGGGGCACGTATGTCCGGACTGATCGACACGACGGAGATGTACCTCCGCACCATCCTCGAGCTCGAGGAGGAAGGCGTGGTCCCCATGCGCGCCCGGATCGCCGAGCGGCTCGACCAGAGCGGCCCGACGGTCAGCCAGACGGTGGCCCGGATGGAGCGCGACGGACTGGTGTCGGTCGCCGCGGACCGCCACCTGGAGCTCACGGACGAGGGCCGCCGCCTGGCCACGCGTGTCATGCGCAAGCACCGCCTGGCCGAATGCCTGCTGGTCGACGTGATCGGTCTCGAGTGGGAGCAGGTGCACGCCGAGGCGTGCCGCTGGGAGCACGTGATGAGCGAGGCGGTCGAGCGCCGCGTCGTCGAGCTGCTGCGCCACCCCACCGAGTCGCCCTACGGGAACCCGATCCCGGGCCTGGAGGAGCTGGGCGAGAAGGACGGAGCGAACCCGTTCCTGGACGAGGGCATGGTCTCGCTGGCCGAGCTGGACCCGGGCTCGGACGGGAAGACCGTCGTCGTGCGGCGGATCGGCGAGCCCATCCAGACGGACGCACAGCTGATGTACACGCTGCGGCGCGCGGGCGTGCAGCCCGGTTCCGTGGTCAGTGTGACGGAGTCCGCGGGCGGGGTCATGGTCGGCAGCGGCGGCGAGGCAGCCGAGCTGGAGTCCGAGATCGCGTCCCACGTCTTCGTGGCCAAGCGCTAGGGTGGCGCCGTGAAGGCCCAGGGTCGCCCCTGGGCGCGCTCGGCCGTGCTCCGGCGCGGAGCCGGGGCCTCCGCCACCGCCGGAATCGACGGCTCCGGATGTCCTGATCATCCGACGATCCGTCAAGCGGTGTGACCCCTGTGCCTGCTGTGACGGCCCCGCGATCCGGCCCGAAACCAAGATTCAGTGTGCGGAATCGCAGCGCTCGCGCCGTCGGCATGCGAGGCTGTCGCATGAGGCATATGACCTGAGAGCTCTTGGCCAGCGGGTGACACCCATATCCCCTGGTCAGGGAGGGGGCGGAGGGATGTGCCGCAGACATGGGAAGGGCCCCGGCGCCCCAGGGCGCCGGGGCCTGTCCTCCCCTGTTCCGACCCGGAGCCCCGAGCTCTCAGGGTCGTCCCCCGCGGACCGTTTTTCCCCGAGCGGTCCGCCTCTCGGTGAAGATCTCCCCCCGGAATCGGCGGCCAACCCTCGAGGGAGGTCACTCGAAGGTGGGGTGTTGCCTCCAGAAGCAGCATTTTCGAATAGCCATTCGATAGCGTGGGCGTGACGGTCCCACCGGACCATCGCTGCACCGACCGGCACGAGCGCACCAGGACGACCACCCGGTGACAGCGGTGACCGGCAGGAGCAGCACGACAGCGGTAGCAGGACCAGCGAGTGGACCAGCCGCTCCGGGCGAGCGGGCGGTCCGGGCCGAGCAGGGGGGTGCCAAGAGGATGGTGCGGCGCATCGACGTCACCGGAGCCGGCGGCTTACGCCTCGCCGCGTGGGAGTTCGCCGACCCTCCGAAGACCGGAGAGGGCGAGGGGGCACCGGGCGTGCTGTTATTGCACGGGCTGATGGGGCGCGCCTCCCACTGGGCGTCCACAGCCCGCTGGCTCTCGGGGCGGTACCGCGCCGTGGCGCTCGACCAGCGCGGCCACGGCCAGAGCGACAAGCCCCCCGAGGGGGAGTACACCCGCGAGGTCTACGTCGAGGACGCCGAGGCCGCCCTCGAACAGCTCGACCTCGCCCCGGCCGTTCTCATCGGCCATGCCATGGGCGCACTGACCGCCTGGCAGCTCGCCGCCAAGCGCCCCGATCTGGTGCGCGGCCTGATCATCTGCGACATGCGGGCCTCCGCGCTCGGCGCCGCCTCCCAGCGCGAATGGGAGAAATGGTTCAAGTCCTGGCCCCTGCCCTTCGCCACGATCGCCGACGTCCGGAAGTGGTTCGGCGAGGACGACCCCTGGGTCGAGCGCCCGAACCGGGCCCGCGGCGAGTTCTACGCCGAGGTGATGACCGAGTCGGAGGACGGCTGGCGGCCCGTCTTCGAACCGGAGCAGATGCTGAAGTCCCGCCAGACCTGGGTGTACGACGCGCACTGGGAGGAGCTGGCGCAGGTGCGCTGCCCTGCCCTGGTCGTCCGCGGCCTGGACGGCGAGCTGGGCCGCGCGGAGTCCCAGGAGATGGTGCGTGTCCTGCCCCGCGGCCGGTACGCGGAGGTCGCCGACGCCGGACACCTCGTCCACTACGACCAGCCCGAGGCCTGGCGAGCGGCCGTGGAGCCGTTCCTCGACGAGGTTTTCCTGCCGTGACGGGCGGACATGGCGGCCGACCGTAGGTCATCCACCGACATCCCGGAAAAACAGTTGATCCTGGCGCGATCGGTTCTTAGGGTGGCAGGTACTTCGGAAAGGAGGTGGTTCGGCAGATGTATGAATACCGGACGGAAGAGGTGACTGCGGGCTAGCGGCCCGCTGTCGTACTCGGTTCGGCGCCGGACCAGCGCATGGCACGCCCTGCGCAGCCGGCCAATCCAACGCAGTCACCCGACCCGCGAGCTCGCCGGTACGTCCGGCCGGCTCCCCGCCGACAGGCGGAGGACCTGAGCTCGCGGGTCGTCTGCGTCTACGGGCGGCCGTCGAGGCCTCAGGGGCTCAGCCGCTCCACCCGCCACGACCCGTCCGGTTCCGCCACATAGCGGAGGCGGTCGTGGAGACGGTTCTCGCGGCCCTGCCAGAACTCGACCGTCCGGGGGGCGATACGGAAGCCGCCCCAGTTCGGCGGCACCGGGACTTGGGACCCTTCGGGGTAGCGGGCGCTCAGCTCTTCGTACGCGGTGTCGAGTCCGGTGCGAGAGGGGATGACCGAGGACTGGGCACTGGCCCAGGCCCCGAGCTGGGAGCCGTGCGGCCGGGTGCGGAAGTAGGCGGCCGTCTCGTCGCGGCCGGTGCGGCGGGCGATGCCCGTGACGATCACCTGGCGGGCCATCGGGTGCCAGGGGAAGAGCAGCGAGACATGGGGGTTGGTCGCCAGTTCGCGGGCCTTGCGGGACTCGTAGTTGGTGTAGAAGACGAAGCCCTGCTCGTCGTACCCCTTCAGCAGGACCGTGCGTGAGCTCGGGTGCCCGGCCGCGTCCGCGGTGGAGACGACCATGGCGTTCGGCTCATAGATCATCCCGGCCACCGAGGCCTGCGCCGCCTGCTTGAACCAGAGGGAGAACTGCTCCATGGGGTGGACGGCGAGGGCGGACTCATCCATGCCCTCGGCGCGGTAGTGGGCCCGCATCTCGGCGGGATCGTGCGCCAGGTCCTCGGCGGGGGCCTGGGCCGCGGCACGTTCGACGATGGGTTCGATCTCCGGCTCCGCGGCGGAGGATCCGGCGTCGTGGTGCGCGGTGCCTTCGGAGGCCGGTTCGGCTGCGGGGCCGGGGGCGGGTTCGTCCGGGAAGCGGTCGGTCACGCCGTCATCTTGCCGTATGCCTGCGGCACTTCGGAGGGGGTGTGGTTCATCACTGCGTGGCACTCAGTGCCGCAACCTCTCCCCAAAGGTGGCACTCGGGGATATCGTGCAGATGCCGGTCGCGGTGGATGACCGCCGACCGATCGGGGCATCACCCGGGTGACCGTTTCGGACCGCGAGTCTTTCGTCAGTGACCGTGGATCCGGGGCGGCAAGCTTCCCGGCAGCTGACGTCCAGCGCACGGTTCCGTCCCCTCGGACCGTGGACGGCGGCCGACGGGAATCCCACAGACCACATCCGCCGCACACATCACGAGGAGCCGCCTGATGTCCGACTTCGTACCCGGGCTCGAGGGAGTCATCGCGTTCGAGACGGAGATCGCCGAACCGGACAAGGAGGGCGGTGCCCTGCGGTACCGGGGTGTCGACATCGAAGACCTGGTCGGTCATGTCTCGTTCGGCAACGTCTGGGGGCTGCTGGTCGACGGCGCCTTCAACCCCGGGCTGCCGCCCGCCGAACCGTTCCCGATCCCGGTGCACTCCGGCGACATCCGGGTGGACGTGCAGTCGGCGCTCGCCATGCTCGCGCCGGTGTGGGGGCTGAAACCGCTCCTGGACATCGACGTCGAGGAGGCCCGTGACGACCTGGCGCGCGCCGCGGTCATGGCGCTCTCGTACGTCGCCCAGTCGGCACGTGGCCAGGGGCTGCCGATGGTGCCGCAGCGCGAGATCGACAAGGCGAGCTCCGTCGTGGAGCGGTTCATGATCCGCTGGCGCGGCGAGCCCGACCCGAAGCACGTCGCGGCCGTGGACGCCTACTGGACGTCGGCCGCCGAGCACGGCATGAACGCGTCCACGTTCACGGCGCGGGTCATCGCGTCGACGGGCGCGGACGTGGCCGCGGCACTGTCCGGCGCGGTCGGTGCCATGTCGGGGCCGTTGCACGGCGGTGCTCCCTCCCGTGTCCTCGGCATGATCGAGGAGATCGAGCGCACCGGTGACGCGGAGGCGTATGTGAAGCGGGCCCTGGACCAGGGCGAGCGGCTGATGGGCTTCGGTCACCGGGTGTACCGCGCCGAGGACCCGCGGGCGCGTGTGCTGCGCCGTACCGCCCGGGATCTCGGCGCCCCGCGTTTCGAGATCGCGGAGGCGCTGGAGAAGGCCGCCCTGGAGGAGCTGCACAACCGCCGCCCCGACCGTGTCCTCGCCACGAACGTGGAGTTCTGGGCGGCGATCATGCTGGACTTCGCCGAGGTCCCGGCGCACATGTTCACGTCGATGTTCACCTGTGCCCGGACGGCGGGCTGGTCGGCGCACATCCTCGAGCAGAAGCGGACGGGCCGCCTGGTGCGCCCCTCCGCCCGCTACGTGGGTCCCGGCCCGCGCGGCCCCCAGGAGATCGAGGGGTACGCGGCCATCGCGCGCTGAGCGATCGAGAACGAGCACGAAGGGGGCGGGGCGAGCGCGGGACCGGTGCGACCGGCCGCGCCGTCCCCGCCCCCTTCGGCCGACGGGGGCTTCGCGCTCCGCCCCGCTGTCACGCGGGGCTGAGCAGATCCGCGTGGTGGCGTTCGGCGGCCAGCGGGTGTGCCCGCAGCTTGCCCTTCAGCTCGTTGAAGCCGTACTCCGCGAACAGCGGGTTGGCCGGGTCGTCGGTGACGCCGGGCGCGGTGGAGGCGTACGGGAAGGGCAGGGGTTCGACGCGGGCGTCCAGGCGCGGGTTGTAGAAGAACGGCACGGAGAACCGCTCGACGGCGCCGGGCGGGCTGACGACCCGGTGGTTGGTGGCGAGCAGATAGCCGTCGGTCGCCACTTCCAGCAGCTCGCCCAGGTTGACCACGAACGCTCCCTCGAGCGGCGGCACATCGTGGAACCGCCCGTCCGCGCGGTGCACCTGCAGTCCACCGATCCCGTCCTGGAGCAGCAGGGTCAGGAACCCGTAGTCCTTGTGCGCGCCGACGCCCTGCTCCGCACCGTCCGAGGCGCTGCCCGGGTAGCGCACGAGCTTGAGGTGGGGGTGGGCGTGGTCGCCGAAGACCGGGTCATAGAAGCCGGCCGGTGCGCCGATCGCGGTGAGAAGTTCGTGCAGCAGCCGCCGGGCGACCCCGCTGAGCCGGTCGATCCAGGCGAGCGCGGCGGTACGCAGTCCGGGGAGAGCGGCGGGCCACTGGTTGGGACCCTGGAGCCACCAGTAGGCGGGCTCGCCGGGGCCCGGGGCGCGAGCGGGGCGTTCGGCGCCTATGTCGAGCTGGTCGCGCCAGTCCCGGGTGCCGCCGGTGCGCTCGTCGCCGGTGCGGGTGTAGCCGCGGAAGTGAGGCGAGTTGACGTTGTCGAGGGCGAGGCGGTCGGCTTCGGGAAGCGCGAAGAAGGCGTGCATGGCGCCGAGCAGCGCGTCGGTCTCGGCCTGGGTGACGCCGTGGCCGACCAGCTGGAAGAAGCCCACGTCATGGGCGGCGCTGTGGAGCTGCGTATGGAGCAGCGCCCGGGCCTGGGGGCCGCGGTCGGCCGCGGAGAGGTCGATGATCGGAAGTTGGTCGTACGACGGGTTCGTCATGGGGGGCGTCCGCAGGGTGTACGGGGGCACGGATCGGCCGCCGGGGTGGGGCGGGCTCCTGGGTGCCACGGGGGAAGAGGGGGCTGGATCAGGCAGAGCGCCGACAGCCCATGCTCGTGACGCGCACGTAGTCCACGTGCCGGCGTCGGACGAGCATCGGAAGCATGGGGCAAGCGTACTGCGGGGTACGCGAGGCGTGAGTGTGGCGGTCCCCACGCATGCCGCCCTGCCCTCAGCCCAGCGCCTCCTCCAGCAGCTGGGCCCACTGGGCCACCACCCGCTCGCGGCGAGCCCCGTCGTCGGTGAGCAGGTTGGCGAGACCGAGGCCGCGGGCCATGTCGAGCAGGCCCTGGACGGTTTCGCGGACTCCAGGGCGGGATTCGTCGGCGTCGAGGAGGTCGACGGCGATGCGATGGGTCTCGCGGCCGACCCGGGCCTCCAGCTCCGTCACCCGCAGCCGCAGCTGGTCCTCGTTGGAGGCGGCCACCCACAGATGCAGGGCCGCCCGGAACAGCGGACCGGTGTACAGGTCGACGAGGGCCGCGACCACCGCGCGCCGGTCGGCGGCCCCCTGCGGGAACAGGGCCCGTGTCGCGGTGGAGCGTTCCTCGGCGACGTACTCGACGGCGGCCGTGAACAGGTCCTCCCGGGTCGGGAAGTGGTGCTGGGCGGCACCCCGGGAGACTCCGGCGCGTTCGGCGACGACGGAGACCGTGGAGCCCGCCCAGCCGTGTTCGGCGAGGCAGGCCACGGCGGCTTCCAGGAGCCGCTGCCGGGTGGCGCGGCTGCGGTCCTGCTTGGGGACGCGTTCGACCGTGTTCACTCCCATACCGTGCTCCAGGCCGCAGCGTCGGCACGCACCGCGTTCACACCACCCACACGGGATCCCGTCGTTCGAGGAAGGCCGTCATCCCCTCGCGGGCCTGCGGGGAGGAGAACAGCCGGGCCGAGAGCGCGGTCAGGGCGGCCGCGTCCCGGTCGAAGGTCTTCAGCACAGTAGACGTGAGCAGCCGTTTCGTCTCGGTCAGGCCCTGGGGCGAGGCCCGGCGCAGCCCGTCGAGCATGGGCGCGAGCACCTCGTCGACGTCGTCGCCGGCCGCGGTGAGCAGCCCGGTGCGCACGGCCTCGGCGGCGTCGAAGCGTTCGCCGGTGAGGTAGTAGCGGGCAAGGGCCCGGGGGTCCGTGCGGGGCAGCAGGGGCAGGGAGATCACGGCCGGGGCCACGCCGATGCGCACCTCGGTGAAGGCGAAGTCGGCCGCGGCGGAGGCGGCCGCGATGTCGCAGGCGCCCAGCAGGCCGAGGCCGCCCGCCCGTACGTGCCCGGTGACCCGGGCGACGACGGGCTTGCTCAGCTCGACGATCTGCCGCAGCAGGGCGACCAGGGCCTCCGGGTGGGGCGGGTCCCGAAGGTCGGCGCCGGCGCAGAAGGTGTTCCCCGTGTGGGTGAGGACGACGGCGCGTACCTCGCGGTCCTTGCCGCAGTGGGTGAGGGCGTCGGCGAGCGCGCCGACGAGCGAGGACGACAGGGCGTTGCGGTTGCCCGGGGAATCGAGGGTGAGGGTGGTGAGGCCCCGGTCGTTCGCCGTGCGTACGAGATCGGTCACGCGTGCTCCCTCAGCTGCCGGCGCAGGATCTTCCCGGAGACCGCCCTCGGCACTCCGTCGATGAAGGTGACGCGCCGGACCCGCTTGTAGGGGGCGACGCGTTCGGCGACGTACATCATGACCTCGCCCGCGGACAGGTCGTCGGCGCCCGGACGGCGCACCACGAAGGCGTGCGGCACCTCGTTGTTCTCGTCGTTGTAGACGCCGATGACGGCGGCGTCCACGATGCCCGGGTGGGTGAGCAGCAGGGCCTCCAGCTCGGCGGGCGCCACCTGGAAGCCCTTGTACTTGATGAGTTCCTTGACCCGGTCGACCACGAACAGCCAGCCGTCGGCGTCGACATGGCCGACGTCCCCGGTGTGCAGCCAGCCGTCCCGGTCGATCATCGCGTCGGTCGCCTCCGGCCGGCCCAGATAGCCCTTCATCACCTGGGGGCCCCGGATGGCTATCTCGCCGGTCTCCCCGACGCCGAGGTCCTTGTCGGGGTCGTCGAGGGACAGGATGCGCATCTCGGTGCCGGCCACCAGCTTGCCGACGGTGCCCGGGGGCGCGTTGGGGGCGTCGAGGGGCACCACGTGGGTGCACGGGGACAGTTCCGTCATGCCGTAGCCCTGGCCGATGGGCGGCAGGCCGAGGCGCTCGGCGCAGGCCACCGCCAGGGTGGCGTCCAGGGGGGCCGCGGCGCTGATGATGTACTTCAGCGACGACAGGTCGTACTGCGCGACGGCCGGGTGCTTGGCGAGGGCCAGGACGATCGGCGGGGCCACGTACAGACCGGTGATGCGCTGGTCCTGGATGGACGCCAGGAAGCTGTCCAGGTCGAAGCGCGGCAGCACGACGACGGTGGCCCCCTGCCGCAGGGGGGCGTTCATCAGGGCCGTCATGCCGTAGATGTGGAAGAAGGGCAGCACGGCGAGGATGCGCTCCCCCGGGCCTGTCCCGATGAGCGGGCGGATCTGCGCGAGGTTGGTGCCGATCTGCCGGTGGGTGAGCATCACGCCCTTGGGTATGCCCGTGGTCCCGGACGAGTACGGGAGCACGGCGACGTCCTCCACCGGGTCGATGTCGACCACCGGTTCCGGCGCGGCCGACGCCAGCATGTCGATCAGGGAGCGGTGGCCCGGCGCGCTGTCGCAGACGAAGATCTCCCGGATGCCGCCCGCGAGTTCGGCGGCGCGCCGGGCCGTCTCCAGCAGCGGTGAGACGGTGACGATCCAGCGGGCCGCGGAGTCCCGCAGTTGCTTGGCGAACTCCTCGGCCGTGGCCAGCGGGTGCACGGTCGTGACCGAGGCGCCCGCGCGCGTGGCGGCGTAGAAGGCAGCCGGGAAGGCGATGGTGTTCGGGCTGTGCAGCGCGAGCACGTCGCCCTTGCGCACGCCCGTCTCCGCGAGCGCGGCCGCGATACGCCGGTGGAACCGGTCCAGTTGGTCGTACGTGAGGGTGGTGCCGTCCGTGCCGTCGATCAGGGCGGGCAGCTCACCGAACTCGGCGGCCCGGCCCAGGACCGCCTCGTGGATGGGGAGTTCGAGGGACGGGACGTCTTCGTACTCGCTGCGGAACACGGTTCCTCCTAGCGCGAGGGGTGCGCCTAGTACGACTTGGGCAGGCCCAGGGTCTGATGGGAGACGTAGTTGAGAATCATCTCCCGGCTCACCGGCGCAATACGAGACACGCGCGCGGCCGTAATGAGCGAGGCGAGCCCGAACTCACGCGTGAGGCCGTTGCCTCCGAGGGTGTGGACGGCCTGGTCGACCGCCTTGACGCAGGCCTCCCCGGCGGCGTACTTGGCCATGTTGGCGGCCTCTCCGGCGGCGACGTCGTCCCCCGAGTCGTAGAGGAAGGCCGCCTTCTGCATCATCAGGCGGGCCAGCTCCAGGTCGATGTGGGCCTGGGCGAGGGGGTGGGCGATCGCCTGGTGGGCGCCGATGGGCTGCTTCCAGACGGTACGGTCGCGGGCGTACTCCACGGCCCGGGAGATCGCGTAGCGGCCCATGCCGATCGCGAAGGCCGCGGTCATCACGCGCTCGGGGTTGAGGCCCGCGAACAGCTGGAGCAGTCCCGCGTCCTCGTCGCCGACGAGCGCGTCGGCGGGCAGTCTGACGTCGTCCAGAGTCAGTTCGAACTGCTTCTCCGCGCTGTTCAGTTCCATGTCGATCCGTCGCCGTCCGAAGCCGGGCGCGTCCCTGGGGACGACGAACAGACAGGGCTTGAGCCGTCCGGTGCGGGAGTCCTCGGTGCGGCCGACGATCAGGGTCGCATCGGCGATGTCGACGCCGGAGATGAAGACCTTGCGGCCGCTGAGGATCCAGTCTCCGTCGTCGTCCCGGCGGGCGGTGGTGGTGATGCGGTGGGAGTTGGAGCCGGCGTCGGGTTCGGTGATGCCGAAGGCCATGGTGCGGGTGCCGTCCGCCAGGCCGGGCAGCCACTGCTCCTTCTGGGCGGTGGTGCCGAAGCGGGCGATGACCGTGCCGCAGATCGCGGGTGAGACGACGAGCATCAGGAGGGGGCAGCCCGCGGCGCCCAGCTCCTCGAGGACGATGGAGAGTTCGGCGATACCGCCGCCACCGCCTCCGTACTCCTCCGGCAGGTTGACCCCGAGGTAGCCGAGCTTGCCCGCCTCGGACCACAGTTCGCTGGGCCGGCGGTTCTCGGCGACGACCGTGGTGAGGTAGTCGCGGCCGTAGCGCTTGCCGAGGGCGGCCACGGCCGCTCGGAGGTCTTGTTGCTCCTGGGTTTCCATGACGGCGGTCATTGCGGCTCCTCGGAAAGGTGCGGATTCGTCGTGGCTGGTCGCGCTCACGCGGCGGCGCCGCATGTCGATACGGTGCCGGGCCCCTATCGGGGCGCGTCGTCCTGGACCACGGCCAGCAGCGTGCCCACGTCCACCTGCCGTCCCGGCGTCGCGTCGAGGGCCGTGACCGTCCCGGTCACCGGTGCCGTGATCTTGTGCTCCATCTTCATCGCCTCCAGCCAGAGCAGCGGCTGTCCGGCCTGTACGGCGGCGCCGACGGCCAGCCCCTCGGCGATGCGTACGACCGTGCCGGGCATGGGCGCGAGCAGGGAGCCGGGGGCGTGGTCGGCGGTGGGCTCCCGGAAGCGGGGCAGGGCCGTCAGGGCGGTGGGACCCACATACACCTGGTCGCCGTACCGGGACACCGCGAACTTCCGCCGGACGCCGCCCGCTTCGAGGACCACGAGACGGGCGTCCGCGTGCACCACCCGCACCCCGTCGGCGGCCAGGCCCTCCCGCGTATGCCGGTAGCGGACCTCGTGCTCCTCGCCCGCCATGAGGTAGCGCTTGACCTGCGCCTGGGACGGAAGGTTGCGCCAGCCGCCGAACCGCGAGCGACCGTGGGCGTCGGCGAGGGCCGCGGCCAGAGGGGCGTACGGATCTGGAGCGGGCTCGGTCAGTTCGGCGAGGTGGCGCTCGTAGAAGCCCGTGTCCATACGGGCCGCCGTGAACTCCTCGTGGCGCAGGGAGCGCACGAGCAGGTCCCTGTTGGTCGCCGGTCCGTGGATCTCGGCCCGCTCCAGGGCGCCCGCCAGCCTGCGGATCGCCTCCGCACGTGTGGGGGCGTGGGCGACCGCCTTGGCGAGCATGGGGTCGTAGTGGACGCCGATCGCGTCGCCGTCCGCGTACCCGGTGTCCAGGCGCACGTCCGGTACGGACAGGCGGTGCAGCGTGCCGGTCTGCGGGGCCCACGCCTGCGCAGGGTCCTCGGCGTACAGGCGGGCCTCGACGGCATGGCCGCGCGGGCGCGGCGGCTCGCTCTCGAGCGCCTCGCCCTCCGCGACCCGGATCTGCAGGGCCACCAGGTCGAGGCCGTACACCGCCTCGGTGACCGGGTGCTCCACCTGGAGCCGGGTGTTCATCTCCAGGAAGTGCGCCGTGCCGTCCGCGACCAGGAACTCCACCGTGCCCGCGCCCACGTAGTCGACGGCACGCGCGGCCCGCTCCGCCATGGCGCACAGGGAGTCGGTGAGTTCGGGGGAAAGGCCCGGCGCGGGGGCCTCCTCGACCACCTTCTGATGGCGGCGCTGGAGGGAGCAGTCGCGGGTGCCGAGCGCCCACACCGTGCCGTGTGTGTCGGCGAGGATCTGCACTTCGACGTGGCGTCCGCCCTCCACGAACGGCTCGACGAACACCTCGTCGTCGCCGAAGGCGCTCAGGGCCTCGGCGCGCGCGGCCGTCAGCTCGGCGTCGAGGGCGCCCAGGTCCCGTACGACGCGCATGCCCCGTCCGCCGCCGCCGGCCGCCGCCTTGACCAGGACGGGCAGGTCGTCGGCGGTGACCGTGGCCAGCGGCTCCAGGCCCATCAGCTTCTTCGCGCGGGTCTTGGAGGCCATCGCCTCGATCGCCTTCGGCGGCGGGCCGATCCACACCAGGCCCGCGTCCAGCACCGCGCGGGCGAAGTCGGCGTTCTCGGACAGGAAGCCGTAGCCGGGATGCACGGCGTCGGCACCGGAGGCGAGGGCCGCCTTCACGATCAGGTCGCCGCGCAGATACGTGTCCGCGGGCGCCGCGCCCGGCAGCCGGACCGCCGCGTCGGCCACGCGCGCGTGGAGGGCGTTCGCGTCGGCGTCCGAGTGCACGGCGGCAGTGCGGATACCCAGCTCACGGCAGGTTCGGACGATACGGCAGGCGATCTCGCCGCGGTTCGCCACCAGAACGGTAGTAATCACGGGCCTCACATCCGGAAGACGCCGAAACCGCCACGCGCGCCCTCGTAAGGCGCCGTGTGGATCGCGGACAGGCACAGGCCGAGGACGGTGCGGGTGTCGCGGGGGTCGATGACGCCGTCGTCGTACAGCCGCCCGGACAGGAACATCGGCAGGGACTCGGACTCGATCTGCTGCTCCACCATGGCGCGCAGGGCCGTGTCCGCGTCCTCGTCGTAGGGGCGGCCCCGGTCCGCCGCGGACTGCCGGGCGACGATGGAGAGCACGCCGGCGAGCTGCTGCGGGCCCATGACCGCCGACTTGGCGCTGGGCCAGGCGAACAGGAAGCGCGGGTCGTAGGCCCGGCCGCACATGCCGTAGTGCCCGGCCCCGTACGAGGCGCCCATGAGCACGGACAGATGCGGCACCCGGCTGTTGGACACCGCGTTGATCATCATCGCGCCGTGCTTGATGATGCCGCCCTGCTCGTACTCCTTGCCGACCATGTAGCCGGTGGTGTTGTGCAGGAACAGCAGCGGGATGTCGCGCTGGTTGGCCAGCTGGATGAACTGGGCGGCCTTCTGGGACTCCGCGCTGAAGAGCACGCCCTGGGCGTTCGCCAGGATCCCGACCGGGTAGCCGTGCAGGGCGGCCCAGCCGGTGCACAGGCTCGTCCCGTACAGCGGCTTGAACTCGTCGAAGTCGGAGCCGTCGACGATACGGGCGATGACCTCGCGCGGGTCGAAGGGCACCTTCAGATCGTCGGGGACGATCCCGAGGAGTTCCTCCGCGTCGTACTTGGGCGGGGCCGCCGGTCCCGGATCGGGGTACGCCTTGCGGTGGTTGAGGCGGGCGACCACGCGTCGTGCCTGCCGCAGGGCGTCCTGCTCGTCGACGGCGAAGTAGTCCGCGAGGCCCGACACGCGCGCGTGCATCTCGGCACCGCCGAGGGACTCGTCGTCGCTCTCCTCGCCGGTGGCCATCTTGACGAGCGGCGGGCCGCCGAGGAAGACCTTCGCACGCTCCTTGACCATGATCACGTGGTCCGACATGCCCGGGATGTAGGCGCCGCCCGCCGTCGAGTTCCCGAAGACGACGGCGACGGTGGGGATTCCTGCGGCGGACAGCCGGGTGAGGTCGCGGAAGATGGCGCCGCCCGGGATGAAGATCTCCTTCTGGGACGGCAGGTCGGCGCCGCCCGACTCGACGAGGCTGATGCACGGCAGCCGGTTGGCGAGCGCGATGTCGTTGGCGCGCAGCGCCTTCTTCAGGCTCCACGGATTGCTGGCACCGCCGCGCACGGTCGGGTCGTTCGCGGTGATCAGGCACTCGACGCCCTCGACGACGCCGATACCGGTCACGAGCGAGGCGCCCACCGTGTACTCGCTGCCCCAGGCGGCGAGCGGGGACAGCTCCAGGAACGGTGTGTCCGGGTCGAGGAGCAGTTCGATGCGCTCGCGGGCGAGCAGCTTGCCCCGCCCGCGGTGCCGTTCGACGTACTTCTCGCCGCCGCCCGCTAGGGCCTTGGCGTGCTCGGCCTCCAGCTGGGCGAGTTTGGCGAGCAGGGCGTCGCGGTTCGCCCGGTGGTCCGGGTCGTCGACGTCCACGGCCGTGGAAAGGGCCGTCACGGGCGGGCCTCCGGGGTGTGGGACGGGCGTGCGGCGGTCACAGAAGGGCCTCCGGCAGATCGAGGTGGCGGGCGCGCAGCCATTCGCCGAGGGCCTTGGCCTGCGGGTCGAAGCGGTACTGCGCGGCGACGCCCTCGCCGAGGAGCCCCTCGACGACGAAGTTGAGGGCGCGCAGGTTCGGCAGGACATGGCGTACGACGGCCAAGGACCCGGTTTCCGGGAGGAGTTCGCGGAAGCGGTCGACGGTGAGCGTGTGGGCGAGCCAGCGCCAGGCCTCGTCCGTGCGCACCCACACCCCGACGTTGGCGTTCCCGCCCTTGTCCCCGCTGCGGGCCCCGGCGACGAGACCGAGCGGTGCGCGCCGGGACGGACCCGGCGGCAGCGGCTCGGGCAGGGGCGGTTCCGGCACGTCGTCGAGGGCGAGGGTGCCGTGGGCCGGGACCACGGGGATCCGTCGTCCGTCGTGGAGGACTGCCTCGTGTCCGACGGCGTCACGGTCGACGTGGGTGGCCTCGAAGACCCCGTAGGGGGAGCCCTTTCCCGGTGGCGCGACCAAGTGGAAGCCCGGGTAGCTCGCGAGCGCCAGTTCGACCGCCGCGCCGCTGAACGCCCGGCCCACCGCCTCCTCGGTCCGGTCCCGTACGACCAGCCGGAGCACGGCGCTCGCCGTCTCCTCGGTCTGTGCGTCGGGGTGATCGGTACGGGCCAGGTCCCAGCGGACCTCTGCGGGGCGGGACTTGGCCGCGTCCAGGGCCGCCTCCATCTGGGCCCGGACGAGCCCGGCCTTGGCCTCGATGTCGAGTCCCGTCAGCACGAAGGCGACCTCGTTCCGGAAGCCGCCGAGCCGGTTCAGGCCGACCTTGAGCGTCGGGGGCGGCGCCTCGCCGCGTACCCCCTCGATACGCACCCGGTCGGGTCCCTCCTGGGTGAGCCGGACCGTGTCCAGACGGGTGGTGACGTCCGGGCCCGCGTACCGGGCGCCGGCCGTCTCGTAGAGGAGTTGCGCGGTGACCGTGCCGATGTCCACGACGCCGCCGGTGCCCTCGTGCTTGGTGATGACGCTGCTGCCGTCCTCGTGGAGTTCCGCGATCGGGAAACCGGGCCGGAACAGCCGCTCGGCCGGGTGCTCGCCGAAGAAGGCGTAGTTGCCGCCGGTGGCCTGGGCCCCGCACTCCAGGACGTGCCCGGCGGCCACCGCGCCGGCGAGCCGGTCGTACTCCTCGGCGCCCCAGCCGAAGTGGGCGGCCGCGGGCCCGGTGACGAGCGCGGCGTCCGTCACCCGACCGGTGACCACGATGTCGGCGCCCTCGCGCAGGCACGCCGCGATGCCGTGCCCGCCCAGGTAGGCGTGGGCGGCGAGGGCCCCGGGGTGGGACGCGGTGAGGTCGTCGCCCTCCACATGGGCCACGCGTGCCGGGACGCCGAGCCGGCCGGCCAGTTCCCGGACCGCGTCCGCGAGTCCGGCCGGGTTCAGGCCACCCGCGTTCGTCACGATCCGCACACCCCGCGCATGGGCGAGGCCCAGGCACTCCTCCAACTGGCCGAGGAACGTGCGCGCGTAGCCTCCGGCAGCGTTCTTGAGGCGGTCACGGCCGAGGATCAGCATGGTCAGCTCGGCGAGGTAGTCGCCGGTGACGACATCGAGCGGGCCACCGGTGAGCATCTCGCGCAGGGCGTCGAAGCGGTCGCCGTAGAACCCGGAGGCGTTGCCGATGCGGAGGGGGCGGACGGGCGTCGGGGGGGTCAACGGGACTCCCTCTCGCCTTCCGCGCCCGATGTGCCCTTGGGTGCCCGCCCCTCGCCCGGCGGTCCCGCGAACGCCTGCGCGATGTCGAGCCACCGGTCGGCGTCCGGTCCTTCGGCCCGCACCGCGAGGTCGGCGCGGTGGGCGCGCTGGGTGACCAGTAGACAGAAGTCGAGCGCCGGGCCGGTCACCCGCTGGGCGGCGTCCTCGGGCCCGTACACCCAGACGTCGCCGCCCGTGGGCGCGGCCAGCTCCACCCGGAACTCCTCGCCCGGCGCGCTCAGTCCGCGTACCGCGAAGGCGAAGTCACGCGCCCGGACGCCGATACGCACCACATGCCGCAGCCGGTCGGTCGGGGTGCGCCGCACACCGAGCGTGTCGGCGACGTCCTGCCCGTGCGCCCAGGTCTCCATCAGCCGGCCGGTGGCCATGGACGCGACGGACATGGGCGGCCCGTACCAGGGGAAGCGGGTGCCCGAGGGGGCGGCGCGCAGCGCGCGGTCCAGGGCGGCGCGGCCCTCCCGCCACTCGGCGAGCAGACGGGCGGACGGCAGTGCGGCCCCCTCACGCGCGGCATCGTCGACCCAGGTGCCGGGGGACGCGAGCGCCTTCTCCACCTCCACCGAGAACGCGTCCGCATCCGTCACGGCCAGCAGGGCGGCCCGGTCCGTCCAGGCGAGGTGTGCGATCTGGTGGGCGACGGTCCAGCCGGCGGCAGGTGTGGGGAGGGCCCATCGGCTCTGGGCCAACCCGGCCACCAGCCGGTCGAGTTCCTCGCTCTCCCGGCCCAGATCGTCGATCACTGACGATGCGTCGGACACGATGCGCTCCCCTCGGGGCACGACGGTGTGCGTGGGGAGCATGGCAGCGGGCACAGAAACAAGCAAGCGTGCTTGCATTGATTTTCCCTCGCAGGACGGAGCGAGACAGCCGCGGGCGCACGGCGCGCGGGTCGCCAGGGAACGCACAGCGTGGGCCCCGGGGGGACCGGACGGCCGCCCGCTGTTCCGCGACGGGACGCCCTGGTACGGCATCTGACGCGCACGCGACGCCACCCGTACAGGCGCATACAGGGTTCACACGCCTGACTGAGTCCATTACCCTGGACCGTCAGGTGCACCATGCTGAACGAACTCTGCGTCGACTCCTCTGGAAGGCCCCGTGAACACGCCCAGCGCCGCCCCCTCCACCCCGGCTGCCGCGACCGGACCGGCTCCCGCGCACCCGGCGCCCGGCGGACCGCGCCTGCGGGGCGGCTCCCTGGGTCCCGTGGGCCTGGTGCTCGCCGGAGGCATCTCCGTCCAGTTCGGCGGGGCACTCGCGGTGACCCTGATGCCCCGTGCGGGCGCTCTCGGTGTGGTCACCCTGCGGCTCGTCGTCGCGGCCGTCGTGCTGCTTCTCGTCTGCCGGCCGCGGCTGCGCGGGCACTCGCGCACCGACTGGGGCACGGTCGTCGTCTTCGGTATCACCATGGCCGCGATGAACGGCCTCTTCTATCAGGCCGTGCACCGCATCGCGCTGGGCCCCGCCGTCACCCTGGAGGTCCTCGGCCCGCTGGCCCTGTCCGTGCTCGCCTCCCGGCGGGCGGTGAACCTCATCTGGGCGGGCCTCGCGCTGGCCGGCGTCTTCCTGCTGGGCGGGGGCTTCGGGCACATGGACCCGGCGGGCGTGGCCTTCGCGCTCTCCGCGGGCGCGATGTGGGCGGGGTACATCGTCTTCAGCGCCCGTACGGGCCGGCGGTTCCCGCAGGCCGACGGGCTCGCGCTCGCGATGGCCGTCGCGGCGGTGCTGTTCGTGCCGCTGGGGATCGCCGAATCAGGCTCGAAACTGCTCGTGCCGACGACGGTCGGGCTCGGCGCGGCCGTGGCGATGCTCTCCTCCGTCCTCCCGTACACCCTGGAGCTGCTCGCCCTGCGCCGTCTGCCCGCCTCCACCTTCGCGGTCCTGATGAGCCTGGAACCGGCGCTCGCGGCGACCGCGGGCTTCCTCGTCCTCGGCCAGTCCCTGACCGCGAGTCAGGCAGTGGCCATCGTGCTGGTCATCGCGGCGAGCATGGGCGCGGTCCGGACACAGGTCGGGCGGGGCAAGGTGCCGGCGGAACCGGAAGCGTAGAGCAGGGCGACGCTCACCGGCGCGACATGTAGAGACCCAGCGCCCTGTGCAGCAGCCGGTTGAGCGGGAGATCCCACTCGCCCAGGTACTCCACCGCGTGGCCGCCGGTGCCGGTCTTGAACCGGAGCAGGCCCAGCAGGGGGTCGGCCTCGTCGAGGGTGTCGGAGATGCCGCGCAGGTCGTAGACGGCGGCGCCGCTGCCGTGGGCGTCGGTCATCATGCGCCACTGGATCGCGTTGCTCGGCTGGACCTCGCGCCGGCGGGCGGTGGAGGCGCCGTACGAGTACCAGACGTGTGTGCCGACCGTCAGCATCGTCGCGGCGGCCAGGACGTCGCCCTCGTGGTGGGCGAGGTAGAGCCGCATGCGGTCCGGGTCCTCCGCGGTCAGCGCGGTCCACATCCGCTGGAAGTAGGGCAGCGGGCGCGGGATGAAGCGGTCGCGCTCGGCGGTCTCCGCATAGAGGGCGTGGAAGACCGGCAGGTCGTCGTATCCGCCCTGGACCACCTTCACGCCCGCCTTCTCGGCCTTCTTCACATTGCGCCGCCACTGCTGGTTGAGGCCGCTCCGGACGTCCTCCAGCGTCCGTCCCTCGAGCGGTACCTGGAAGACGTAGCGCGGCTGACCCGCCGCGAAGCCGTCCTCGCCGCCCGCTCCCGTCTGCCGCCAGCCCATGCGGCGCAGCCGGTCCGCGACCTCCATGGCGCGCGGCTCGTGCTCGGTCGCCGGCACCTCCCCAAGCCGCCGGGCGTGCGGGTCCGCGATGGCCGCCTTGACGGCGTCCGCGCTCCAGCGGCGGACGACCACCGGAGGGCCCATCTTCAGCGAGAAGGCCCCACGGCTCCTCAGATGCGCGACCATCGGCCGGAGCCACCGGTCGAGGTCCGGCGCATACCAGTCGATGACCGGGCCCTCGGGCAGATACGCCAGACACCGCTTGAGCCTCGGTAGCGGGCGGAGCAGGACCAGGCCCACACCGATCGGCCACCCACCGCCCTCCTCGAACCAGCCGAGGCTCTCCGCGTGCCAGTCCGGCTTCACGTCTCCCCACGACGGCACCTGCATGTGGCTGACCGACGGACGCGATGCGACGAACTCCAGGTGCTCCTCGCGGGGGATCGGGCGGATGCGGAGGGTCATGCGGAGCTCCTCGGATGGTGGACGGCACGTCGACGCCGATACGGACGCGGCCGGCCCGGAATCCGGCTCAGGACACCGGGGGTCCGTCACCGGCCGGGCCGAGGGGCCCGCTCAGCCCCGCCTCTTCATCCTTCCGGGCAGCTCCGGTGCCGCCACGTCGTCCGCGTGGAGTTCACCGCGTTGGTCGTCACCTGCCCGTCCCCTCCAGCCCCTCCGCCAGCACCTCTGCCAGATGCCTCGCGCGACGGCCCGCGAGCTGCTCCATCTGGGTACGGCAGGAGAATCCGTCCGCGAGGAGGACTGCCCCCTGAGGAGCCGACCGCACCGCGGGCAGCAGCCGCTCCTCCGCGACGGCCCGCGACACCTCGAAGTGGCCCTTCACGAAGCCGAAGTCGCCCGCGAGTCCGCAGCAGCCGCCTTCCAGTTCTCCGGTGAGGCCCGCCGCCTCGCGCAGCCGGCGATCGGCCGCGTCACCCAGGACCGCGTGCTGGTGGCAGTGGGTCTGGCCGACCACCGGGCGGTCCACCGCGGGAGGAGTCCAGCCGGGGGCCAAGCCCTCCAGGGCCTCCGCGAACGTGAACACTCCGGAGGCGAGGGCGGCCGCCCGCGGGTCGTCGTGCAGCAGCTCCGGCAGATCGGTGCGGAGCGCCGCCGCACAGCTCGGTTCGAGGACGACCACCGGGAGACCCTCCTCCAGCACCGGTTCCACCAGGTCGAGCGTGCGGCGCAGAACGGTGCGGGCCCGGTCCAGCTGGCCCGTGGAGACATAGGTCAGGCCACAGCAGACCCGGCCGCGACGGGCCGCCGGCCGTGCGCCGCCGTCCCATGCCGAACGCGCGCGTGCCGTCGGCGGCAGGACCGGCCTCAGTCCCGCCGCCTCCAGCACGCGCACGGCCGCCTTGCCCACCGCCGGGGACAGATGCTCCGTGAAGGTGTCGGGCCACAGGACGAGTCGCGGTCCGCCACCCGCCTCGGCGCGCGTCCGTCCGCTCCACCACCGGCTGAACGTCTCCTCGGCCAGCCGCGGAATCCCCCGCTCGGGTGCGATGCCGCCCAGTCGCCTGCCCAGCGCCGCCAACGGCCCGGCGGACGCAAGGGCGTTGACGACCGGCGCGGTGCGCGTACGGGCGACCGCCCGCAGCCACACCGGCAGCCACCCCATCGCGTAGTGCGCGGCCGGTCTGCGCCGCCCCGCGTAGTGGTGGTGCAGGAACTCCGCCTTGTACGTGGCCATGTCGACGCCGACCGGGCAGTCCGTGCGGCAGCCCTTGCAGGACAGGCACAGGTCCAGGGCGTCCCGCACCTCGGTCGACCGCCAGCCTTCGGTGACCACCTCGCCCGCCAGCATCTCGTGCAGCAGCCGGGCCCGCCCGCGTGTGGAGTGCTCCTCCTCGCCCGTCACCCGGAAGGAGGGGCACATCACGTCCGTCCCGGACACCGTCGTCGTACGGCACTTGGCGACGCCCACGCACCGGCGCACCGCAGCCGAGAAGTCGCCGCCGTCCGCGGGGTAGCCGAAGGCGACCTCGACAGGCTCGCGGGGAAGGACCGCGAACCTCAGGTTCTCGTCGAGCCGGGCCGGGCGCACCAGCATCCCCGGGTTGAGCAGGTCGTCCGGGTCCCAGACGGCCTTGGCCCGCTCGAAGAGGGCGACCAGTCCCGGTCCGTACATCTTCGGAAGCAGCTCCGCCCGCGCCTGGCCGTCGCCGTGCTCCCCGGAGAGCGAGCCGCCGTGGGAGACGACCAGGTCCGCGATGTCCTCGGAGAAGCGGCGGAAACGGGCGATGCCCGCATCGGTCAGCAGGTCGAAGTCGATGCGGACGTGGATGCAGCCGTCCCCGAAGTGGCCGTACGGCCTCCCGCGCAGACCGTGGTCGGCCAGCAGGCGTCTGAAGTCCCTGAGATACGGGCCGAGTCGGGCCGGCGGCACCGCGCAGTCCTCCCAGCCGGGCCAGGCCTCCGTACCTCCCGGGGCCCCCGTCCCGGAGGTGTCCGCGGGCATCCGCGTGGCCGTACCGCTCGCGTCCTCGCGCAGGCGCCACAGCGCACGCTGTGCCGCCGGGTCCGTGACCACCAGGGAGTCCGTCGCGTCGGCCGCCCGGACGATCGCCTCCGCATGCGCGCGTGCCTCCGGCGCGCTCGCTCCGCCCACCTCCACGAACAGCCAGGCGCCACCGCGCGGCAGCCCCGCCGACGGCGGCACGAGGTCGGCGGCCATGCCCTCCAGCGTCAGCGGGCCTCCCCAGCCCCCGGCTTCGCCCGAGCGGGGGGACCGCGACGGCCGCAGTCCCGCCGCGGCCTGGGCCGCCGCGCTCTCGTCCCCGTACGCCAGCACGGCGAGCGCATGCGCGCGGGGTGCCTCGACGAGGTCCACGACCGCCTCGGTCAGCACGCCCAGCGTGCCCTCCGAACCGCAGAGGGAACGCGCCACGTCCACGCCCTTCTCCGGCAGCAGCGCGTCCAGCGCGTACCCGGAGATACGGCGCGGCAGCTCCGGATACCCCGTGCGCAGCAGCGCCAACTCGCCCTCCACGAGGGAGCGCAGACCCTCCGGGGCGCCCCGCCAGTCGCGGCCGAGGGTCAGCGCGGCGCCTCGCGCCGTCAGCACCGACAGCTCGCGCACGTTGTCCGCCGTGGTGCCCCAGGCCACCGAGTGGGAGCCGCACGCGTTGTTGCCGATCATTCCGCCCAAGGTGCAGCGGCTGTGCGTGGAGGGGTCCGGGCCGAAGCGCAGGCCGTGCGGCGCGACGGCCTCCTGAAGGCGGTCCAGGACCACTCCCGGCTGCACCACCGCCGTGCGCGCCCCGGGATCCAGGGACACGATCCTGTTCATGTGCCGGGTGAAGTCGAGGACCACGCCTGTGCCCGTGGCCTGCCCGGCGATCGACGTGCCGCCGCCGCGGGCGACCACCGGCACGCCGTGCGCCCGGCACACGCTCAGCGCCGCGGCCACGTCGTCGGCGTCCCGAGGGGCCACCACACCGAGTGGCACCCGTCGGTAGTTGGACGCGTCCATGGTGTGCAGCGCCCGCGCCGTCGTACCGAACTCGACCGCGCCGCGCATCGCCGCGCGCAGCCGCGCACCCAGCGCGCCGACGTCCACGCCCGCCGGTCCGTGCCCTCGTCCACCTGGATCCGTCATGCTTCCCAGCATGCCTCCCCTCACTGACAGTGACCGTCCGGGATCACGCCGATACCGTCTCGTGGGCCGGCGGCGACACAGAACGAACCGAGCCGAATGCCATGGGCTGATCATTCGGACCGTCATGGGTCCCCCGCTCGAGGGAAGCCGCGCGTGGGGGAGTTCGTGGGCAGGGCGGTTCGGGCCACGGCCGGGGCCTGGGGCGCGACCTCCCGTGGACGGCCGACAACCACGTCTCATCGAATGGATACGCTTCGCCCGGGTTTCGCGAAACGGATACGCTCCCCTGCGTGGCTGACATCCAGATTCCTGCTGACCTCAAGCCCGCTGACGGCCGTTTCGGCGCGGGTCCCTCCAAGGTGCGGGTGGAGGCGCTGGACGCCCTCGCCGCCACGGGTAGCTCCCTGCTCGGCACGTCCCACCGCCAGGCCCCGGTCAAGAACCTGGTCGGCAAGGTACGCGAGGGCGTCCGCGAGCTCTTCCAGCTCCCCGACGGCTACGAGGTCATCCTCGGCAACGGCGGCTCCACCGCGTTCTGGGACATCGCGACCCACGGTCTGATCGAGAACAAGTCGCAGCACCTCAGCTTCGGCGAGTTCTCCTCCAAGTTCGCGAAGGCGGCGAAGCTCGCCCCGTGGCTCGCCGAGCCCACGGTCATCTCCTCCGACCCGGGCACGCACCCGCAGCCGGGGGCGGAGGAGGGCGTCGACGTCTACGCCCTCACCCACAACGAGACGTCGACGGGCGTCGCGATGCCGATCAGGCGCGTCGAGGGCGCGGACCCCGGGTCCCTGGTCCTCGTGGACGCCACCTCCGGCGCCGGCGGTCTCCCCGTCGACATCGCCGAGACGGACGTCTACTACTTCGCCCCGCAGAAGTCCTTCGCCTCCGACGGCGGCCTGTGGATCGGGATCTTCTCGCCGGCCGCACTCGAGCGCGCCGAGCGCATCCACGCCTCCGGGCGCCACGTGCCGGAGTTCTTCAGCCTCCCCACGGCGATCGACAACTCCCGTAAGAACCAGACGTACAACACCCCGGCCCTCGCCACCCTGTTCCTGCTCAACGAGCAGGTGGAGTGGCTGAACGGCCAGGGCGGCCTGGACTTCGCGGTCCGCCGCACGGCCACCTCCGCGCGCACGCTCTACGGCTGGGCCGAGGACGTGAAGTTCGCGACCCCGTTCGTCGCCGACCCGGCCAAGCGCTCGCAGGTCATCGGCACGATCGACTTCTCCGACGAGGTCGACGCCGCGGCCGTCGCCAAGGTGCTGCGCGCCAACGGCATCGTGGACACCGAGCCGTACCGCAAGCTCGGCCGCAACCAGCTGCGCATCGCGATGTTCCCGGCGATCGACCCGGCGGACGTCGAGGCGCTGACGAAGTGCGTGGACTACGTGATCGAGAAGCTCTGACCTCTCGCCGCGTCACCGAGGGGCGCTCCGGTACTCACCGGGGCGCCCCTCGTGCATGCCTGACGGTCAGCGGGGGCCGCGGCGCAGCAGCCGTTTGAGGCCGAAGACGAGGACGAAGCCGATGGCGAGCACCAGGGCGCCGACCTTGTAGTCGGCCTTCATGGCCGCTCCCCCGCCGGCGTCGCCCTGTGTACTGTCCTTCCCGGACGGCGACTTGGAACCGCCGGCGCCCTGCCGGTAGGGCACGCTCTCGGCCTGCACCTCGCTGTCGGTGCCCTCGCTGCCGTACAGGAGCTGCGACCCGTCGGTGGTGTACGTGACCGATTCGCCCTGCCGTTGCAGGGGCACCTCGAGCCGGCCCTGCCGCTTGATGTGCCCGTCGTTCCACGCGTATGCGATGCCGCCGAAGTAGCCGCGCACGGCGAGTTGCCCGCCGTCCGGTGAGAAAGCGGCGTCGGTGGCCCACAGGTCGACGGTGGCGACGGGCCGGAAGACGTTCGTCCCGGTGGACGACAGCTCGGCCGGGCCTTCGTAGAGGTGCCCGCCTTCCTCCTTCTTGTCGATGATGTAGACGCGCCCTGTCTTGGGGTGCACCACGAGGGACTCCGCGTCCCGGGGCCCGTTCGAGTACTTCACCACGTACTGGGTGGCGCGGACCGTCTGGTCCTTGAGCACCTTGGGCTCGGGCAGCTTGTAGATCCACACGTACGGCCAGGTGCCGCCGAGGTTGTCGCCGATGTCCCCGACGTAGATCTGGTTTCCCGGGCCGATGGAGATGGCCTCGACGTCGCGCGGTGTGCCGACGCCGCGGAGGGTGACGGTGGCGACCGTCTTCCCGGTGCGGCCATCCACGGCGTAGATGTACGGGCCGTCGTCGCTGTCGTTGTGGGTCCAGTAGATGCCCGGGTGCAGCCGTGAGGCGGCGAGCCCGCTGGACTCGGTGATGCGGGGGTCCGTGATGGTGAAGCCGTCGCCGTCACCGGCGGCGGAGGCGGGCGCGGCGAGCGCACCGATGAGAAGGGCCCCGGCGAGTAAGGCGAGCGATCGACGCATGCCCTCAAGCCTGCCATCCGCGGGCCTGTTCATCGGCCTCCTTGATCAACGCAGCCGATTTCCACCGTGCGTGTCGATCCTCACACCCGCCCCGCCCCATACGTCCTCCCTGCGTCAGGCGGCGATCGTCCATGATGAGCGGATGCTCAGGTTCATGCCCGTAGGCGATTCCATGACGATCGGGAGCGCGGGCGAACACACATGGCGCTACCGGCTGTGGCAGCACCTGTGCGCGACGCACGGCGGCCCGTTCTCGCTCGTGGGGCCGCGCGAGACGCTCCATGACAAGGCGACGGACGCGCCGACGTCGTACGCCTACGCCGAACCCGGCTTCCCGCGGGCCCATCTGGCGGGCTGGGGCGAGGGCTGGTTCCACATGGTGCCGCTGATCGCCGGCGCCGTACGGGAGTCGCGCGCGGATGTGCTGCTGGTCTCGCTGGGCCTGATCGACCTGGGCTTCTACACGAACGCGGAACAGACCGCGGAGAACGTGAGCAGGTTCGTGGCCGAGGCGCGCACGGCGAACCCGCGCATCCGCATGGTCCTGCTCCCCGTGATCCCGAACATCCGGGCCGAGGCTGACGACTCGTTCGCGACGCAGGTGACCCTCTTCAACGAGCTTCTGGCGAAGGCGGTGGCGGATCTGGACGAGCCCCGCTCGCCGCTTCTGCTCACCTCGATCCCGCCGTCGTACGACTTCCACCGGGACACCTACGACGGCACGCACCCGAACGCGAGCGGCGAGCACAAGATCGCGGAGGCGTTCGCGGGGGCGATGTGGGAGGCATGGGGGGTCGGGCACACGTACGCGGCCGGAACAGGCTGACTCGATCCCGGCGTCCCCTGCTCACGGTGCGGCTCCCTTGCCTAGAGCGCACTCCACGCATTTGGGTAGGCAGTCATGGAGTACACGCAGCTCGGACGCACAGGACTCAAGGTCAGCCGGCTCGTCCTCGGGACCATGAACTTCGGCCCGCAGACCGACGAGGCCGACAGCCACTCGATCATGGACGCGGCGCTGGACGCGGGCATCAACTTCTTCGACACCGCCAACGTGTACGGCTGGGGCGAGAACAAGGGCCGCACCGAGAGCATCATCGGCAACTGGTTCGCCAAGGGCGGTGACCGGCGCGACAAGGTCGTCCTCGCCACCAAGGTCTACGGCAACATGGCCGCGGACGGCGACGCCTGGCCCAACCACGACAAACTCTCCGCCCTCAACATCCGGCGGTCGGTCGACGCCAGCCTGCAGCGGCTGCAGACCGACCACATCGACCTGTACCAGTTCCACCACA
Source organism: Streptomyces sp. NPDC001156 (assembly GCF_053598275.1). NCBI lineage: Bacteria > Bacillati > Actinomycetota > Actinomycetes > Kitasatosporales > Streptomycetaceae > Streptomyces > Streptomyces sp. NPDC001156. The sequence goes on from NZ_JBSFJX010000007.1 coordinate 78,877, forward strand.
TCGACCGGCGGACCCCCTTCGAGGAGATCTGGCAGGCCATCGACGTCCTGGTGCAGCAGGGCAAGATCCTCTACGCCGGATCCAGCAACTTCCCCGGATACAAGATCGCCCAGGCCAACGAGATCGCCGCGCGCCGGCACGGCACGATCGGCCTCGTCAGCGAGCAGTGCCTCTACAACCTCGCCGAGCGCCGAGCCGAGATGGAGGTCATCCCGGCCGCGCAGGACTACGGGCTCGGCGTCATCCCCTGGTCGCCGCTGCACGGCGGGCTGCTCGGCGGCGTCATCAAGAAGGAGGTCGAGGGCGGACGCCGCGCCACGGGCCGCTCCGCCGACGCCCTGGCCAACACCTCCGTGCGGGCACAGGTCCAGGCCTACGAGGATCTGCTCGACAAGCACGGCGTCGAACCCGGTGAGGCGGCCCTCGCCTGGCTGCTGACCCGTCCCGGTGTCACCGGCCCCATCGTCGGCCCGCGCACCGCCGGGCAACTGGAGTCGGCCCTGCGGGCGGTGGAGCTGGAGTTGTCCGAGGAGCTGCTGGCCGGGCTGGACGACATCTTCCCGGGTCCGGGGCCGTCCCCGGAGGCGTTCGCCTGGTGAGCTCGCACGGCTCCCGGTAGGCCGGGCCGGCCGCGCTCCGCATCACCTGCCGAGCGCGGCCGCCACGGCTACGACGGCGAACAGCAGCACAAGCGCACCGGCCATGATCTGGTTCCGTGTTTTCGGGTCCACTCTTCGAGACTAACCGGCACCCTCTAGGAACCGTCCGCCGGACCATGCCCCGCGGGCCCTAGCGGCCAGCGGGCGACCGGCTCGTAGCGGGGCTGCTCACCGGGCACGCCGGACCTCGGCAGGTTGCTGCGGACCAGGACCAACTCGTCCACCGTCCAGGTACTGCTGCGGAAGTCGCGCAGGGTCTCGACATACGGCCGCGCATCCACCGCGTCACGGCTGCGCGCCACCGTCAGGTGTGCCTTGTAGCGGCGGTGCTCCCCCATGGATACGCCCGCCTTGCGCGCCGCCGCCTCGGAGCGGTCGGCCAGCAGCCCCAGGGTCGGCAGGTCGCCCTCGGCGCCCGCCCACAGCGCCCGCCCGTGCCCGAACTGCCCGCCGCCCCGCAGCGCGAGCGGGAAGGACGGCGTACGGCGTGCCACGCTCTCCAGGCGCGCCGAGAGCTCCGGTAGGACCTCCTCGTCGACCTCCCCGTAGAAGGCGAGCGTGAAGTGCCAGCCGGGCCGGCCGGTCCAGCGCAGTGCGTCCGCCCCGGGCAGCCGCTTCAACTCGGCCACCTCACGGGCGAGCTCGTCGGTGACGTCTTCCGGTGGCAGGAGCGCGACGAAGAGTCTCATGGGACCAGTCTCCCCGGGGTGCCCTTGAAGGTCCGGGCGTGTCCTGGTCACCGTGCGTATCGTTGTACCGCGCGGCTGCATGCAAACAGGCAGCAGCGCGGAGGAGCGGCACAGTGACTGTTCTGGCAGACAGGATCGAGATGGCCGACCAGGGCGAGGAGCTCAGCCTCGACACTATGTTCGACTGGCTGGAGCAGATGCACATCCCCGAGGGTTTCAAGACCGAGATCGTCGAGGGGGGCATCTTCGTGACGCCACAGCGGGACACCCACTGGGAAATCATCGCGGCCATCTACGAACAGCTGCGCACCAAGTATCCGCGCCAGCGCGTGAAGTCCGACGTCCGCATCGACTACCCGGGGCATCTCAACGGCTTCGCGTCCGACGTCGTGGCGCTCGCGGAGGACGCTCGGAAGGACGACAAGGGTCACTGGCGTCACCAGGACGTCGAGTTCGTCGCCGAAGTGATCTCGAGGGACACCGCTCGCAACGACCACGGGCCGAAGAAGGCCGCCTACGCCGCCGCCGAGGTGCCGGTGTACCTGATCGTGGATCCGTACACCGGCACCTGGCATCTGCACACCCTGCCGAAGGACGGCGCATACCGCGGCGAGCTCACCCTGGACTTCGGCGAGGAGATCGACCTGACCGGGACCGTCGTGGGGCTGGTCCTCAAGACGGACGAGTTCCCTCGCGACTGACCCCCGGGCCCGCAGGGGCCAGGGCCCGGTCTACGCCGCCGTCGCCAGCTCCTCCCGCCGCTCGCTCGGGACGAAGCGGACCTCCGGGCGGCCGCGGTTCCAGCCGACCGACAGGCGCAGCCCGCCGACCCGGGCGAGGACCAGGCCGATCGTGACGGCCGCCGCGGCCGAGACGGCACCGCCGAGGGCGAAGCCGACCCGCGGGCCCCAGGTGTCCGTGATCCAGCCGACCAGGGGCGCGCCCAGCGGCGTACCGCCCATGAAGACCATCATGAACAGGGCCATGACGCGGCCGCGCATCGCCGGGTCCGTGCCCATCTGGACAGTCGTGTTCGCGGTGACGTTCACGGTCAGACCGAAGATCCCTATCGGGACCATCAGCAGCGCGAACAGCCACAGCGACGGGGCCCCGGCCGCCACGATCTCCAGCACGCCGAAGACGGCCGCCGCCGCGATCAGCACACGCAGCCGGGCCGCGCCGCGGCGGGCGGCGAGCAGCGCACCGGTCAGCGAGCCGAGCGCCATCAGCGTGTTGAAGAGGCTGTAGGCGCCGGCGCCCGCGTGGAAGACATGCCCCGCGTACGCCGACAGCCACACCGGGAAGTTGAAGCCGAAGGTGCCGATGAAGCCGACCAGGACGATCGGCCAGAGCAGCTCCGGTCGCCCGGCCACATAGCGCAGGCCCTCACGGAGCTGGCCCTTGCCGCGCGGGGCGCGCTCCACCGTGTGCAGCTCACGGGCCCGCATCAGCAGCAGGCCGACGATGGGGGCGAGGAAGGACAGTCCGTTGAACAGGAAGGCCCAGCCCGTGCCGACCCCGGTGATCAGGACACCGGCCACCGCTGGGCCCACCAGACGGGCGGACTGGAAGTTCGCCGAGTTCAGGCTGACCGCGTTCTGCAGCTGCCGGGGGCCGACCATCTCGGAGACGAAGGACTGGCGGGCCGGGTTGTCCACGACCGTGGCGAGTCCCACGGCGAAGGCCGCGAGGTAGACGTGCCAGACCCGGACGTCGCCGGAGAGGGTGAGGAACGCGAGGACGATGCCCGTGGCACCCATCGCCGACTGCGTGACCAGCAGCGCCGGGCGCTTGGGGAGGCGGTCGACGAGGACGCCGCCGTACAGGCCGAAGAGCAGCATCGGCAGGAACTGCAGCGCCGTGGTGACACCCACGGCGGCGGAGGAGCCGGTCAGGCTCAGCACCAGCCAGTCCTGGGCGATGCGCTGCATCCATGTGCCGGTGTTGGAGACGACCTGGCCGAGGAAGAACAGCCGGTAGTTGCGCACGCGCAGCGAGCTGAACATGGAAGAGGTGCGGGGCTTCGCCCGTTCGACGGGCTCGGCGCTCCCGGCGGGGGTGGAGGCCTGGTCGGTCTCGTGGATGGACGGGGAGTCGTGGGTGGCTGGTGCGGGGGCGGAAGCTGCTCCGGTTCCCGAACTCAAAAGGGTTCGCCTCCTTGCGATGACGGCTTCGTGCGTACGCGGGTGGGGGCCGCGTCTGTCATGGGTGCGCACCGGTCACAGGTGCGCGAGCTTCTCCAGCACGGGGGCGGCGGCGCGGAGTTTCGCCCACTCGTCCTCGTCCAGGCCCTCGACCAGTCCGGCCAGGAAGGCGTTCCGCTTGCGGCGGCTCTCCTCGAGCATCGCCTCGGCCCGCTCGGTCTGGGTGACCACCTTCTGGCGCCGGTCCTCGGGGTGCGGCTCGAGCTGCACCAGACCCTTGCTCTCCAGCAGCGTCACGATGCGGGTCATCGAGGGCGGCTGGACGTGCTCCTTGCGGGCGAGCTCGCCCGGTGTGGCGGAACCGCAGCGGGCCAGGGTGCCGAGCACCGACATCTCGGTCGGGCTCAGCGACTCGTCGACCCGCTGGTGCTTGAGTCGGCGCGACAGGCGCATCACAGCGGAGCGGAGAGCGTTCACGGCGGCAGCGTCGTCGCCATGGGTCAGGTCAGCCATACCCTTAGGGTAACTCATTACTTTCCCTAAAGACCACCGGAGCACGCCGCCAGTCGGGTGACACAGGCCACTAGCCGCCGCTTGCTCTTGATATTGTCCGTGAAGCTTCTGAGCTGCACTTATCACCCAAACGAGTGATCCATCGGCGGACGTGACGCACCACCCGCCCGAGTCCGGCAACCCTCATAGCCATGGGGACCAACGTGCTCAGCGTGCGGATGGACCGGGAGCTGCTCGACCGCATCCGGCATCGCGCCGCCCAAAGAGGGATGAGCGTCCAGGACTATGTCGTCCGGACGCTCATCCGAGATGACTTCGACGAGCGGTTCAAGGCCGCCGTCGAAGAGACGGAACGGTTCTACGGGGTCACCTGACCGGCGGCCCCCGGCGGATCAGGTCAGGCCCAGTGCCGGCATCAGGTAGTAGAAGCCGAAGACCGCCGCCACCACGTACATCGGGGCCGGCACCTCGCGGCCGCGGCCGGCCGCGAGGCGCAGGATCACGAAGGTGATGAAGCCCATGCCGATGCCGTTCGTGATCGAGTAAGTGAAGGGCATCGTCATCATCGTCACGAAGGCGGGGATGGCGATCGTGTGATCCGACCAGTCGATCTCCTTCACGGAGCTGGACAGGATCAGGAAGCCCACCGCCACCAGTGCCGGGGTGGCCGCCTGGGACGGAACCATGGTGGCGACCGGGGTGAGGAAGAGGGCCACGGCGAACAGCGCGCCCGTGACGACGTTCGCGAAGCCCGTGCGCGCGCCCTCGCCGACGCCCGCCGTGGACTCCACGAAGCAGGTGGTGGCCGAGGAGGAGCTCGCACCGCCCGCCGCGACGGCGATGCCGTCCACGAAGAGGACCTTGTTGATGCCGGGCATGTTGCCCTCGGCGTCGGTCAGCTTGGCCTCGTCGCTGATGCCCATGATCGTGCCCATCGCGTCGAAGAAGCACGACAGCAGGACCGTGAAGACGAAGAGGAGCCCGGTCAGCACACCGACCTTGCCGAAGCCGCCGAAGAGGCTGACCTTGCCGATCAGGCCGAAGTCCGGGGTGGCGACGGGGTTGCCGGGCCACTTCGGAACGGTCAGGCCCCAGGACGGGATCTTGGCGACCGTGTTGAGGATCAGCGCGAGGACCGTCATCGAGACGATCGAGATCAGGATCGCGCCCTGCACCTTGCGGACGATCAGCGCGAAGGTGAGCAGCGTGCCCAGGATGAAGATCAGCACCGGCCAGCCGTTCAGATGGCCGTCGCCACCCAGCTGGAGCGGGACCGTGGTCTGCGCGACGTCCGGGATGCGGGTGACGAAGCCGGAGTCGACAAGACCGATCAGCATGATGAACAGGCCGATACCGATCGAGATGCCCTTACGCAGGCCGAGCGGCACGGCGTTCATCACCCGCTCGCGCAGTCCGGTGGCGACCAGCAGCATGACCACGACGCCGGCGAGGACCACCATGCCCATCGCGTCCGGCCATGACATCCGGGGGGCGAGCTGGAGCGCCACGACCGTGTTCACGCCGAGGCCGGCCGCCAGGGCGATCGGGACGTTGCCGATGACGCCCATGAGCAGCGTGGTGAAGGCGGCGGTGAGGGCGGTGGCGGTGACGAGCTGGCCGTGGTCCAGGTGGTGCCCGTACATGTCCTTCGCGCTGCCGAGGATGATCGGGTTCAGCACGATGATGTAGGCCATCGCGAAGAAGGTGGCGAAACCGCCTCGGATCTCACGCGGCAGCGTGCTGCCCCGCTCGGAGATCTTGAAGTAGCGGTCGAGGGCTCCGGACGGGGGCCGGGTGCCCGGCTGCTGCGGGGCGGGGACCTTGGCGGGGGCCGAGGTGGGCATACGGGACCTCAAGGGTGCGGGGGATCTCGAACAAAAAGTGATCGAGTCTCACCGCCGTCGGATCTCCAGCGGATTCCCCATGTGCCCGTTGGAGGTTCCTACGAACATAAGCGGCCAGACTCGAACTGTTTCAGTATGAACATATAAGGCGCAGATCGCTATCTCCGCGCGTAGACCCTTGGCAGGCGCAAGCCTCCGCGGAGCACACGGGGTGTCCGCACCCCGCGGACGCGCTCCTCGTAAGCTGTGCCCATGGCGAAGTGGACCCCCAGGCACGAGGCGCCGGAGCCCCTTGAGGGCCCCGTGGTCGCCACCATCACCGGCGGCACGATCCTCTGGTTCGTCCTCTTCCTGGCCCAGCTCCCCTTCTACGGCTGGTTCGCCGACCACGGCCACACCTGGTGGCTGTGGACGTGCCTGGCCGGAGCGGGCCTCGGCTGCATCGGCATCTGGTACGTCCGCAGGCGGGACGCGGCCATCAAGCGGGCGGCCGCTCAGCAGTAGCCGGGTTCCGTACAACCACCCCACGACCCCCGTCCTCCTCGGGTCGGATCTTTGGGGCACTCGGCGGGTGAAGGCGCAAATCCGCACGTACCGTCGAATGCATGACGCATATCGACGCGGGCGCCGAACTCGATCCCGTCCACCCCGTCCCCGTGCCGGGGCGGACGCGGGGACTGTCCGCCGCCGAGGTGGCCGAACGGGTCGCCCGCGGTCAGGTCAACGATGTTCCCGTCCGCAGCAGCCGCTCCCTGGGCGAGATCGTCCGCGCGAACGTCTTCACCCGCTTCAACGCGATCATCGGTGTGCTCTGGGTGGTCATGCTGTGCGTGGCGCCCTTCCAGGACAGCCTCTTCGGTTACGTGATCATCGCCAACACCGGCATCGGCATCATCCAGGAGTGGCGCGCCAAGAAGACCCTGGACTCGCTCGCGGTGATCGGCGAGGCGAGACCGACGGTGCGCCGGGAAGGGGTGGCCGTCCTCGTGGGCACCTCGGAGATCGTGCTGGACGACGTCATCGAGATCGGGCCCGGCGACAAGATCGTGGTCGACGGCGCCTGCGTCGAGAGCGACGGGCTGGAGATCGACGAGTCGCTGCTGACCGGTGAGGCGGACCCCGTGGTCAAACGGCCCGGGGGCACGGTGATGTCCGGCAGCTTCGTCGTCGCCGGCAGCGGCGCCTTCGAGGCGACCAAAGTGGGGCGCGAGGCCTACGCCGCCCAGCTCGCCGAGGAGGCCACCCGCTTCACGCTCGTCCACTCCGAGCTGCGCAGCGGTATATCCACGATCCTCAAGTACGTGACCTGGATGATGGTCCCGACCGCGATCGGCCTGATCATCAGCCAGCTGGTGGTCAAGCAGTCCGGGTTCAAGGACTCCCTGGCCCGCACGGTCGGCGGCATCGTGCCCATGGTGCCCGAGGGGCTCGTCCTGCTGACCTCTGTCGCCTTCGCCATCGGGGTCATCCGGCTGGGGCGCAAGCAGGTCCTGGTCCAGGAACTCCCCGCGATCGAGGGGCTCGCCCGGGTCGACACCGTCTGCCTGGACAAGACGGGCACCCTGACCGAGGGCGGGATGGACGTCACCGAGTTGCGGCCACTGCAGGGCGCCGACGAGACGTACATCCGCCAGGTCCTCGGCGCCCTCGGCGAGTCGGACCCACGCCCGAACGCCTCCCTCCAGGCGATCATCGACGCCTACCCGGACAGCGAGGAGTGGCGCTGTGTCCAGGCGCTCCCCTTTTCCTCGGCCCGCAAGTACAGCGGCGCGTCCTTCAGCGAGGGCGACGGCGAATCCAGTACATGGCTCCTGGGCGCCCCCGACGTCCTGCTGGACCCCGACGACCCGGCCCTGACCGAGACCGAGCGACTCAACGAGCAGGGGCTGCGCGTGCTGCTGCTCGCCCGGGTCTCAGGGGACCTGGACGACCCCCGGATCACGGCGGGCGCCCAGCCCACCGCCCTGGTCGTGCTGGAGCAGCGGCTGCGGCCCGACGCCGCCGACACCCTGCGCTACTTCGCCGACCAGAACGTCCGCGCCAAGGTGGTCTCCGGCGACAACGCGGTGTCCGTCGGCGCGGTGGCCGGAAAACTCGGCATCGCAGGCAAGGTCCTGGACGCTCGGCGCCTGCCCTCGAACCAGGCCGAGATGGCGAAGTCGCTCGACAAGGGGACCGTGTTCGGACGGGTCACCCCGCAGCAGAAACGGGACATGGTGGGCGCGCTCCAGGCGCACGGGCACACGGTGGCGATGACGGGCGACGGAGTGAACGACGTGCTCGCGCTCAAGGACGCGGACATCGGCGTCTCGATGGGCTCCGGCTCGGAGGCGACCCGGGCCGTGGCCCAGATCGTGCTGCTGGACAACAGCTTCGCGACGCTGCCGTCGGTGGTCGGCGAGGGCCGGCGCGTGATCGGGAACATCACCCGGGTGGCCACGCTGTTCCTGGTGAAGACGGTCTACTCGGTGCTGCTCGCGGTGCTGGTGGTGTGCTGGCAGGTGGAGTACCCGTTCCTGCCCCGGCACCTGACGCTGCTGTCGACGCTGACGATCGGCATCCCCGCCTTCTTCCTCGCGCTCGCCCCCAACAAGGAGCGGGCGAAACCGCACTTCGTGCGCCGGGTGATGCGGTACTCAGTCCCGGGCGGGGCCGTGGCCGCGATCGCGACCTTCGTCACCTATCTGATCGCCCGGCACCACTACACGGGTCCTGGCTCACTGGACGCGGAGACCAGCGCGGCGACCCTCACTCTGTTCCTGATCTCCATGTGGGTGCTGGCGATCGTCGCCCGGCCCTACACCTGGTGGCGCGTCACCCTGGTGGCGGCGATGGGCGTGGCGTTTCTGTTCGTCCTGATCGTGCCCGCCCTCCAGCGCTTCTTCGCACTGAAGCTGGTCGGGCTCGCCATCCCGTGGATCGCGGTGGGCATCGCGGCGCTGGCGGCGGTCGCCCTCGAGTTCGTCTGGAAGTGGGGCGACCGCCGCGTGCCCGCGTGAGCTGCACCGTGGGCCACACGCTCTGGCGGCCGTAGCCGGCCGAGCGCACGAAACGGGCCGGGGCCGCCCCGTCGGAGCGGCCCCGGCCCGCAGAACGGAATCGGCCCCCGTGTCCCGGACGGAACGCGGGGGCCGAGCCGTACCTCGGGTCAGATCACTTCACGTCGACGTAGTCAGCGGTGGCGCTGACGCCCGCGACGGTCGGGCTGCCCGCGAAGCTGTAGCGGAAGTAGCCGTCGGTGGACGCCTTGACCGTGGTCTTGAGGGCGCCCGTCGAGGACGTCTTGATGGACTTCACCGTGGTGTAGGTGGTGGAGCCCTTCTTGCGGAACTGGAGCTTGACGTACTGGCCCGCGTAGCCGGCGTACGTGCCGTTCTCCCAGTTGGCGCGCGAGAGCTTGCCCGCGACGGTGATGGTGCTGCCCTTCTTCACCGGCTCCGGGGTGGCGTCCGTGGTCAGCTTGCCGCCGCGCAGCACCTTGACGCTGCCGAGGTTGCCCTGCTCCTTGGAGTCGGCGTTCTGGGTGACGGCGATGCCACCGGCGGTCCAGGTACCGGCGTCGGCGTTCGCGAGGTCGGACCGGTAGACCGTGAGGACGGCCGTGCAGCTGAGGACCGTCGACGAGGTGGCGGTGCAGGTGCCCGGGTCGTCGGCGATCTCCACGTTGGTGGGCTTGGTGATCGAGGAGCCGCGGTAGATGAGCGGTCCGGTGAGGAAGTTGTCGACGCTGGTGTCGAGACCGGCGGCGTGCGTCACGGTGTAGGTGACCGGCACGTTCACCTTGGTGCCGGTGCCGAGAACGATCGCCTTGCCCTTGTTGACCTTCATGTTGGAGAAGGTGACGTTGAGCGTGGCGGTGGCGCCCGTCTTGGCGGTGACGGAGCTGAAGGAGGCCTTGGCGGACGGGGCAGCAGCCGCCTGGGCGGCCGGCACGGCGAAGGCGGAGATGGCCAGGGCGCCGGTGAGGGCGGCCGCAGTGGCGCGAATACGCATTGCGTTCTCCACGTGGAGAAAGGGGCCAGGGGTTGCCCACCCCTGGGGCCCAAGTGTCTGGGGAGTCTGTTGACTCGGATGATCAGATCAACAGCCGAAACCCTTGGTTGTGCACGGCCAAGCTTTCTTTGCCGTCGCATGACCAGGCCGCCCGGCGGCACGTTCCGCGGGCACCGCCCGGAGCCGCGGGCACCGCCCGACGGCTCCGGGAGTAGGGTCAGGGCCTCAGTCGAACCAGCGGTCCCGTGCCAGTTCCTCGGTGCGGGACGGGTCCTCCAGCAGCGCCGCGACCTCGAAGCGGCGCGGCCACTGGCCCGCCGCCCAGGCGAGGCCCGCGGCGACGCCCTCCAGCGTGGCGGCGTGGAGCACGCCGTCCGAGGTCAGGCGCCAGTCGATCTCCACACCGTCCACGACGAGCTCGTCGTGCTCGATGTACGACGCCGGCGTGGCTGAACCCAGCAGGACCCGTACGGACTCCGGTACGTCGTGCTCGACGCCCTCGGAGGTGACCTCGCCCGTCACCGACTCGCTCAGCCGCCGCACCTGGAACAGCTCGGCGAGTTCGGCCGCCCGCGTCGGGCGCACCGGGAGCAACGCAACGCCCTCGGTGAAGGGCAGCAGATCGGGCGAATCGACGACCACCGCGTCGGCGGCGTCCACGACGGCGACCCGGCCGTCGACGACCGCGCGCAGGTCGTCGGGCAGCGTCACCTGCTCCGGGTCCAGTTCGGCCAGGGCCCCGTACAGACCGTGGAGTTGGGCGGCGGACACGGGCCGCTCGGGTTCGGCGAGCCGGTCCAGCAGTTCCGCGGCACCACCGGGCTCCTCCAGCAGGGCCGCCACCGAAGTCCTCACGCCGAGAGCCCGCAGCACCTGTTCGTCGTCGAAGCCGGTCGCGTCCGCCTCGTCGTACAGACCGTGCAGCAGCGGATCGCCGCCCGCGGCCCGCAGACCGGCGGGGCGCCGTCCGTCGAGCACGGGGTGACCGCGCAGCCACCAGGCCGTGTACGGCCGGACGATCTCGTGCGTGCCGTCCGGCAGCAGGATGCGCACGGGCTGGGTGAGGGCGTCCCGCAGCGGGGGCTGCGAGAGCAGGGCGAGCGCCTGCGGCCAGCGGTCGTCGTCCACGAGGTCGAGGTCGCGTACGGCGACGATCTCGGTGGCCACCGGCGGTACGGGGGTGTCGGGCAGCCGGTCCAGGACGTCCTCGCACCACACGTCGACGGCGTCGAGGAGCCCGACGTCGTCGGGTTCGGCGAAGTCCGACTCGCGGGGCTCCAGTTCGTCCGGGTCCAGGACGACATCGGTGGCACGCACCAGGGTGAAGTTGACCAGCACCCCGCAGGCGGCCAGCGGCTGTTCACCCCAGCGCTCGGCCAACTCGGAGTCGACGAAGGCCAATTCACCCTCACGCATGACGCGCGCGAAGTAGCTGCCGGGCAGGACCAGTTCCCCGGCGGGTGCGAGCTCACCGTCCTCGTCGGGCAGGGCGAGCGCGCCGAGCCAGGGCTCCTCACCCGGTTCGAGCCCGGCGTCCCGGACGAGCGCGAGCACGGTGTCGGCCAGCTCCTCGGCGTCCAGGCCCTCCTGGTCCCAGCCGGGGCCCTCGTCGTCGAGCGAGGCGGCGACCGCTGCCCGCACCTGCGGGGTGGTGAGCACGGCGCGCGGGGTGGCCGGCAGGGCCCCCAGCTTCTCCAGCAGGGGGTGCGCCGCGTCCGGGTGCGCGACCTTGAGGCCCAGCCGGGCCAGGGCCTCCGGAGCCACCGGCGGACCCTCCACGGTCGGCAGCAGGATCTGCCGCGGCCCGATCGTCGTCCGTCCGTCGGCCAGCGGCACGGGCAGGCCGGACAGCCGGTCCGGGTCGACCCCGGCCAGGCTGTTGTACAGCCGCCACCACCAGTCGGGCTCCTTCTCGAGACCCGCGAGCCGGTCGACCGCCTCCGTCAGCGGCACCCGGGCGACCCCCAGCGTCCGCAGCTCCACGCGGCGCTCCAGACCGGCGGGCAGCAGACTGGGCAGCACCTCGGCGAGGACCCGCACGGTCTCGGCGCCGGCGCCCTCCACGATCTCGGCGTCCCGTGGGCGCAGCGCCTCCGGCAGCTCCATGTCGTCGCCCGCGTCGTTGGCCGGCGGCAGGAAGGCGGTGCGCGGCAGCCGGTCGAGGACGGCCTGGCGCAGCGCGCCGTCCAGCGCACCCTTGCCGAGCGGGCCCGGGACCAGGTCGATGATGCCCGGGGTCACCGGGCGCCAGACGCCGAGGAGTTCGGCGTACGCGTCGGCCGCCCGCTCCACCAGGAAGTCGGTCAGCGGGCCCGGGGCGGTGTGCCGGCGGGTGGTGTCCAGCGGGAACGAGGCGATGAGCAGGGCGGGTACCCCGAGGGCCTCGTCGCTCGGAGTGGGGGCGTGCACGACCGGTGCCGTACGGGGCCGGGCCGGGGTGCCGTCCGCGTTGACGGGGACGGCCCAGGTCACGGACCAGTGGGGGCGCAGTCGCTCCTCCACCGGGCGGTCGGCGAGGAGGTCAGGGGTGAGGGGGCCGTGCTGGGAGACGGTCCGCCAGCGGGTGGTGCCGTCCCGGGAGTCCTCGACGACCGTGTCGGTGCCGTCGGTGCGGCGGCGCAGCGTGCGCAGGCCCGTGCCCTCGATCTCGACGACGACCTCTTCGAGACCGGGCAGGGCGAGCAGGAGGGCGTCGTCGACGGCCTGCAGGAGCCGTTCGGCGAGGTCGGCGGCGGCCGTGTCGCGCAACGGGAGGATGACGACGGTGTCGTACGGGTCGGGAGCGGTCCCCTCGGCGGCGAACGGCAGCCGCAGCAGCGGTACGTGCCCATCGCGGCGGCGGATCTCGTCGCCGAGGCCGGGGCTGCGCCGGGCGGTCTCGTCGGCCAGTTCACGGGCCTCGGCCAGGGACCAGCGGACACCGCCGTGCCGGCCGACGACCGCAGGCTCGTCGCTGACCGCGAGGACGGCCGCGAAGCCGACGCCGAAGCGGCCCACGGTCGCGTCATGGCTGTCGCGCTTGGCGGAGGCCCGCAGCGTGGAGAGCGACTCGACGCCGACCGCGTCGAGGGGCGCGCCGGTGTTGGCCGCGACCAGCACACCTTCGCGGAGGGTGAGCCGCAGGCGGCCGGGCACCTGCGCCCGGGCCGCGGCGTCGGCGGCGTTCTGCGCGAGCTCGACGACCAGGCGGTCGCGGTACCCGCCGAGTACCAGGTCCTCCTCGGCGTTGGCGTCCTCACGGAACCGGGCCGGGCTGGTGGCCCAGGCCTCCAGCACCCCGTGCCGCAGGCGGGCCGTGCCGAACGGGTCCGCGCCCTCGGCTGCCGGCTGCACGAACTTGCTCACGGTTCACTCTCCCTCTCAGCGCGTGCGGGACGAAGGTACCGTGCGCCGGGGACACCGCGGCTCGCGGAATGCGCCGTCTGCCCGGTGGGCGGACCGGGCCGTCGCACCCGGACCGCGGCTTGCGGGACGCTCTGCCGGTTACGAGTGCCCCAGCTCCGCAGACGACTCGTCAGGCACCGCGGGCACCGAGCCCGAGTCCGGAGAGGGCCGCAGCGGGAAGGGCTCCACCTTCGTCTCGTCGACCACCGGGGGAGCCGGCCGCGGTGTCCTCGGCATGACCGCCGCCTCCGAGTGGGCGCCGCACCCGTACGACAAGGAGACCATACGGCCGTCCGCCGGGGAGAACTCGTTGGCGCACACGCCGAAGGCCTGGCCCAGCGAGCCGCCGACCGGCACCAGGAAGGCACAGCTGGCGCAGGTCGCGGGCGCCGCCTGGGCCATTTGAGTCTTCGGACCGAACGCGTCCTCCCAGCGGTCCGCTGCCATGTGCAGTCCGTACCGGGACAGGACCCGGGCGCGTCGCATGCCCAGTTCCTCCGCCACCGCGGCGATCGTGCCGCGCGACGGAGTGATCGGCAGGTTCGCCGGAGCTCCCGCGGTCACCTCCGCGTCCTCCGCCTCGACCAGCTCCGCCATCTCACCGGAGACCGCGGAGTTCGGCGGCGGCTCGTCGTCGCCCGAGTAACCGGGCTCGAGACGCAGATCGTCCGCGTCCGTCGGCAGCAGGTCACCGGGGCCGAGGTCACCGGGGCGCAGTCGTTCGCTCCACGGCACCCACTCCGGCGCGAGCAGCGCGTCCGCGCCCGGCAGCAGGACCGTCTCGTCGAGCGTGACCACCTTGGCGCGCGACGCCCGCGCCACCGTCACCGCCCAGCGCCAGCCCCGGTACCCGAGCTCCTTCGCCTCGAAGAAGTGCGTGACAACGCGGTCGCCCTCGGAGACCGTGCCGACGTGCTCGCCGACGACACCGGGCGCGGCGGCCTCCTCGGCGGCGGCTCGGGCGAGGTCGACCGCCTCGGCGCACAGACGGTCGGGGGTGCGGCTTCGCGTTGTCGCTGCGCTCACAGGTATCGCTTCTCTCCTACGCCGTCTCACGGTGCGCCCTTCCTCGGCTGGGGGAGCGGACGGAGCGGACCAACGGACCGCGTCGACGTCCGCGCCCGATCGCGCTCGGGCGCACCTACACCACCCATTCTGCGGGATGGATGAGAGGCGCGCGGCCGAGAACAATCGCCACGGCGCGCTAGGCACGCTACCTTCTCCCGGCCTCCCGGCCCACACCGAGTCGCTGGCCTTTCCCGGAGCCCGGTCCTCCGCGGGCCGGGCCGGTGCGTCACGCAGACGGCTCCCCGGCCCGCCGGCCGGTTCCCGCCCTCGGGCCTGTCGCGCCCTCCGCGGACGCCACTCCGCCCCCGTACGCGCGGTAACCGCACTACCCCCGCCTTTCTCGGGGCACTATGACGGGGTGGCAGCCGCGAGGTCGTCCCATGGAGCCGCCGGGGCAGGGGGAGTCAAGGGACGCAGCCAAGAGGGCGGTTCGGGCCGGTTCGGCGGGTCCGTCCGCGCGGTCGGCCGTGCCCTGCACCTGCCCGTCACCGGCGCCGCCCGCGGAATCCGCCGGGCCACGCACGCGCACGGCGCCGGCGAGTCCGGTCTCGGCAAACTGATCGAACTGCACGCGGTCAACGGCGCCGGCGATGTGATGATCACGGTCGCTCTCGCCTCGACCGTCTTCTTCTCCGTGCCGACCGACGAGGCCCGCGGACGCGTCGCGCTGTATCTCGCCATCACCATGGCGCCGTTCACGATCCTCGCCCCGGTGATCGGCCCGCTCCTGGACCGGCTCCCGCACGGCCGCCGGGCCGCGATGGCGGGCGCGATGCTCGCCCGTGCCCTGCTCGCGCTGATCATCGCGGGCGCCGTGGCAGGCGGGGGCCTGGAGCTGTATCCGGCCGCGCTCGGCGTGCTCGTCGCCTCCAAGGCGTATGGCGTCGTCCGCAGCGCCGTGGTGCCACGGCTGCTGCCGCCGGCGTTCTCCTTGGTGAAGGCCAACTCCCGGGTCACCCTCAGCGGCCTGCTCGCGACCGGTCTGGCCGCTCCCGTGGGCGCCGCGCTGCACACCGTCGGCCCGAGCTGGCCGCTCTACGGTGCTTTCGTGATCTTCGTCGCGGGTACGTTCCTGTCCTTCTCGCTGCCGCCGAAGGTCGACTCCGCCAAGGGTGAGGACATCGCGTTGCTGGCGGCGGACCCCGGGCACCTGCACGGGTCGCGCCGCACCACGGCCCGGCGCCCTGGGCTGCGCACGGTCGGGCCCGCCGTGACCCACGCGCTGGGCGCCAACGCCGCCCTGCGGTGCCTGTCCGGCTTCCTGATCTTCTTCCTCGCCTTCCTGCTGCGGGAGCACCCGCTCACCGGTGAGAGCGCGGCGGTGTCGCTCGGCATAGTCGGCGTCTCGGCGGGCGTGGGCAACGCGCTGGGCACGGCCGTCGGAGCCTGGCTGAAATCGCGCGCACCGGAAGTGATCATCGTGACGGTGGTGGCGATCGTGCTGGGCGTGGCGATCACCGCTGCGATCTTCTTCGGCGCGTTCCTGGTGGCGTGTCTGGCGGCGTTCGCCGGGTTCGCGCAGGCGCTGGCCAAGCTGTCGCTGGACGCGCTGATCCAGCGGGACGTGCCGGAACTGGTCCGCACTTCCGCGTTCGCGCGCTCCGAGACGCTGCTGCAGATGGCCTGGGTGCTGGGCGGGGCGATCGGCATCTCGCTGCCGCTGAACGGTGTGCTGGGGCTCGTGGTCGGCGCCGCCATCGTCGCGGCGGGCTGGCTGCCGACCGTGCGGGGCCTGCTCGCCTCGGCCCGGCGCGGCGGCGCGGAGCGAAGGCAGGCCGCCTGACCACAACCCTCGGCACCTGATCGCACGAGTGCGCGGCACGTCGCGCACCCCAGGTGGGGAGCGGCTCGGCGGTGCCCGATAGCCTTCGGCCATGACCGCACTGCGTTCCCGCCGCGCCGTAGCCGCCCTCGGCGCCGTTTCCGCCGGACTTCTCCTGCTGTCCGCCTGCAACAAGCCGACCCCGCTGGCGACCGTCACGGTCGGCACGAACTCGGTGAGCTCCCAGACCGACTGCTACAACGACGGCAACGAAGTCCCGGCAGCGGAGCTCGCGAAGTGCCTCAAGTCCAAGGACATCAAGTCGATCAAGGTCGACCCCGATGAGACGGTCCGCTTCGGTGTGGACCCGAGCATCGCGGACCAGGGCTGGACGATCCTGATGAACGGTCAGCCGCTGACCGAGTCCAGCAAGAAGACCTACCGCACCATCCCGGGCAGTGTGTTCTTCAACGCGCAGTACGGGGCGAGCGGCAACTCCACGCTCGTCTCCATCAAGGAGGGCGAGAACAAGGTGCTGGGTCTGTGGACCTTCAAGCTCGAGAAGGCCTCCTGATCACGCCCCGCGCACATGTCCTGGTGGCCACCGCGGTCCCGGTCGAGCGGGATGCGGTGGCCCAGGCGTTCCCGTCCCCGGCGGTCGAGATCCCCCTTCCCGGGGTGACCCTGCACCGCACGGGCGCCCTCGACCTGCTCGCGGCCGGCGTGGGCCCCGCCCTCGCCGCCTCCTCCACCGCCTGCGCGCTCACCGCCGCCGCGCTCGGCGGCACCCCGTACGACCTCGTCGTCTCCGCCGGCATCGCGGGCGGATTCGCACCGCACGCCCCCGTCGGCTCGCTCGTGGTCGCCGACGACATCGTCGCCGCCGACCTCGGCGCCGAGACCCCGGACGGATTTCTGCCCGTCACCGCACTCGGCTTCGGCACGGTCAATCACCGGCCACCGAATTCACTCGTACGAGACCTCGTCGCCGCCACCGGTGCGCTCGCGGGGGGCGTGCTGACCGTCTCGACCGTCACGGGGAGCGCCGCGCGCGCCGCGGAGCTGCGCATCCGGCATCCGCACGCGCTCGCCGAGGCGATGGAGGGCTTCGGCGTCGCCGAGGCGGCCACCGCGCACGGCACACCCGTCGTGGAGATCCGCGCTGTGTCCAATCCCGTCGGACCGCGCGACCGCGCCGCCTGGCGCATCGGCGACGCCCTCGCGGCCCTCACCGAGGGTTTCGGGAAGCTCGCGCCCGTATTGGAGAGTTGGAAACCAGCATGACCGCAACCAGTGAGCCCCTCCGGATCGCCTACTCCCCCTGCCCGAACGACACCTTCGTCTTCGACGCCTGGGCCCACGGCCGTGTCCCGGGCGCGCCCGCCCTCGACGTCACCTTCGCCGACATCGACATCACCAACGGCATGGCCGAGCGCGGCGAGCTCGACGTGCTGAAGGTGTCGTACGCCGTCCTGCCGTACGTCCTCGACGAGTACGCCCTGCTGCCGTGTGGCGGCGCGCTGGGTCGCGGCTGCGGGCCGCTGGTGCTCACCCGGGAGCCGGGAGCCGATCTCACGGGCCGCACGGTCGCCGTGCCGAGCGAGAGGTCGACGGCGTATCTGCTCTTCCGTCTGTGGGCCGCCGACACCGTGCCCGGCGGGGTCGGCGAGATCGTGGTCATGCCGTTCCACGAGATCATGCCGGCCGTGCGCGACGGGAAGGTCGACGCGGGCCTCGTCATCCACGAGGCGCGGTTCACGTACCAGAACTACGGGCTGCACAAGCTCGCCGACATGGGCGAGCACTGGGAGGACACCACCGGCCTGCCCATTCCGCTGGGCGCGATCATCGCCAAGCGCTCGCTGGGCGCGGACACGCTGAAGCTGCTCGCCGAGTCGGCCCGCACGTCCGTACGCGCGGCCTGGGAGGACCCCGAGGCGTCGCGGCCCTACGTCATGGAGCACGCACAGGAGATGGACCCGGCTGTCGCGGACCAGCACATCGGGCTGTACGTCAACGAATTCACGGCCGACCTCGGCGAGGACGGCTACGCCGCGGTCCGGGGGCTGCTCACCCGTGCCGCGGCCGAGGGGCTGGTGCCGCCCCTCGGCCCGGACGCGCTCGTCTTCCCCTGACCGGGATCAGACGTCCAACTGGTCGGCGACCGCGCGCAGCAGGCCCGCGATCTGCTTGCCGGAGGCCTTGTCGGGGTAACGGCCCTTCTCCAGCATCGGGGTGATGTTCTCGAGGAGGGTCGTCAGGTCCTGAACGATGGACGCCAGTTCGTCCGGCTTCTTGCGCTGCGCGGCGGCGACCGACGGGGCCGGGTCCAAAAGGGTGACCGACAGCGCCTGGTCGCCGCGCTGACCGGCGACGACTCCGAACTCCACGCGCTGGCCCGGCTTCAGGGCATCGACTCCGGCGGGGAGAACCGAGGAGTGGACGAAGACGTCGCCGCCGTCGTCGCGGGAGAGAAAGCCGAAGCCCTTCTCGCTGTTGAACCACTTGACCTTGCCGGTAGGCACGTCTGTCCTCGTCCTCGTACTCGTCGGAAACTGCGTCTGCAAAGTGTTTCGGTAAACGGCTCTGGATAGCACTGCAGCGGGCCGCACGGACCCGCCGGTACCAAGGCTAATGGTCCGGGGCCCGGTGACAAGACGTCGCCGAGTGGTTCCTCGCGCTGGGAACTACCCTGGTCCGGTGCGTGACAAAACCCAAGCGAATTCCGCTGCGGCCAGCGACCGTCTGATCCGTGCCGGTGCCATCGTGTTCTTCGTCGGAGCGGTGGCCACTTTGGTCACGGTCGCCCCGTTCCTGCTCGGAACGAAGCCTTTCCCCACCTACATGTTCGGCCTGAGCATGCTCATGGCCGTCGGCTTCCTGATGGCCGGGGCGGGTGTGTTCCAGTCGATCGCGGAGGGCCGCCGGCGAGCGCGCGGGGCCCGTTCCTAGCGCCTCGGACCGAGCCCGGCCGCTACCGGGACTTGTACGCCGTCAGCCAGGCGGGGAACTCGGTGAGGCCGGCGAGGACGACGTCGGCGCCCGCGGCCCGCAACTCGTCGGCGGTGCAGGGCCCGGTGGCGACGGCGACGGAGAGGGCGCCGGCGCTGCGGGCGCCCCGGACGTCCCCGATGTGGTCGCCGACGTAGACGGCGGCGCCGTGCTCGACGAGTGCCTCCGCCTTCTGCTCCGCCCACAGGTCGCCGATCACCGCGTCGGGCTCGATACCGAGGTGCTCCAGGTGCAGCTTGGCGTTCGGCTCGAACTTGGCGGTGACGACGATCGCGCGTCCACCGGCCGCCCGTACCGCCTCGATCGCCTCACGGGCGCCGGGCATGGCGGGCGTCGCGGCGATGGCGATGGCGGGATACATCTCCCGGTACAGGTCCGCGGTGGCGGCGATCCCGTCCGCCGGGAACCAGTGGACGAGTTCGTCCTCCAGCGGCGGCCCGAGCCGGGTGATCGCCAGATCGGCGTCGATATACGTCCCCGTACGCGCGGAAAGCGCCTGGTAGCAGGCGTGGATTCCGGGCCGGGAGTCGATCAGCGTCATGTCCAGGTCGAAGCCGACGGTGAGGGCGCGAGAGGTCATATGCGCGATTGTCCCAGGAGGGCGTGCCCGAGGACACGGGGCTCCGGCCGTCGCCCCGCGCTGCGGCGCCGCCGCCTCATCTGACCCGCTGTGACCGCCAGGCCAGATACAGGGCGGAGGCGACGGCGGCGCCCCGGACCACCCACGGCCAGGTCTGCACCACCGCGTCGTTCATATGGCCCTGGGCGATCGGGTCGCCCCAGCGGCCGTCTGTGCGGCCCCAGATCCAGACGATGCCGGCGGCCGCGGCCAGGCTCGGCATGCCCACGACCGCCCACTTGGACTCGGCCCGTGTCAGCCGGCGGGACGCCCCTGCGATGAGCCAGCCGAGACCGAGGGCGATCCAACTGCCGAGCACCGCGCCCGCGACGAGCAGCCCGGCGGCCAAGAGAAGCAGCGGGTTGCGCCGGCCTGTGAACCGGAGCAGCCGACGGCGCGGCGCCGCGGTGTCCTCGGCCGCGGGGGCGGCCTCCACGGCCGGCTCCGGGTCCTCGGCGTGGCCGCCCTGCGGCTTCGGCGGGTCGGCCGGCGGCGGTTTCAGCAGTTCGGGGATCTCCACGCCGCCGACGAACCCGGGCACGGCATCACCGAGCTCGAACCCGCCGCCGCGCGGGCCGTCGACCCGCCACCAGTCCGGCACGGCGGCGCTGTCGCCCAGTTCGTCCGCACCGGCGAGATGGGGCGGGGACGGCGTGTTGCGGGAGGTGCCCGCGGGATCCGCGGACCGTGGCCGGGGCACGACGCGCCGCAGGCCCTTGGGCCGGTCCCCGGAGTCGTCGGCGCGCTGAAGGGGGACGGCGGCGGGACGGCTCACCGAGCCGCCGGGTGCGGAGTCGTCGGACGCGGCGGCGACGACCTCGTCGGGTGTGCCGAGACGGGCGAGGATGCGGCGGACCGCGGCCGGGCTGTCGACCGGGGACTTCGCGCGCCGCCGGTCGATCTCGTTGCGCAGGTCGGACACGAGCCGCATCCGCGCGGCCGACGGCAGCTGGCGCTGCTGGGCCACGTCGCCGACCCGGCTCAGATAGTCGAAGACCAGTTGGTCGCTCTCGATCCCCACGAAACCCCTCCGGGGTGGGCCGATTTCACCCCGTACCGTATCCCGCGCATGCCCTCTCCGGGCGCTCCGCCCCGGGCCCGACGGGCCCGGGCGCCGCCCGCGTCCTCGATCGCCGGACGGGCCCGTGGCGCACGACCGGGCTGAACCGTGCCGTCCTCGGCACCACCGTGACCTGACCCGCTACCGTGGACCGGATGACCCCCGAGGAGCGCTCACGCAAGGACTCGTCGGCCACGGGAAGCGGCGCCGCCGCCCCGCGTTCGCTGGCCGAGTCGCTGCGCGCGCGGGACGACGCCTCCCTGTCCGCTCTCCTTCGCGCCCGCCCGGACCTCATCACCCCCGTCCCCACCGACCTCACCCAGCTCGCCACGCGGGCCGCCACCCGGGCGAGCGTGGTGCGGGCGCTGGAGCGTCTGGACCGGTTCGCCCAGCAGACCGCGGAGGCCCTGGCCGTCGCCGGGGACCCGGCCACGTACGCCGAACTGCTGGGCCTGATGGCCGGTGACGGCGGCGCGGAGGGCGACCCCGCGGTCGCCGAGGCCTTCCCACGCGCGCTCGCCACGCTGCGCGAGCGGGCCCTGGTGTGGGGCGACGACGAGCGGCTCCGGCTCGTGCGCACGGCCCGGGAACTGCTCGCCCCGTCCCCGCAGCACCCCTCCCCCACCGGCCTCGGACCCACCGCCGCCGAGACGACGGCCGGCATGTCCCCGGGCCGTATCCAGGAACTCCTGACCACCGCCGGGCTGCCGACCACCCATGACGCCGTCTCCGCCGTGGCCTCCCTCACCGCCCTGTTCACGGACCGCGCGCGCATGGCCGCGCTCCTCGAGACCGCCCCCGCCGAGTCCCTCGAGGTGCTGTCCCGGCTGGTGTGGGGACCCCCTTACGGCCAGGTCACCCCCGATCCCGCGGCGCGGCTGCGCTGGCTGCTGGACCGGGGCCTGCTGCTGCCCACCGCTCCCGGCACCGTCGTCCTGCCCCGCGAGGTGGCCCTGCATCTGCGTTCGGGCCGCGCCCACCGGCACACCGAGCCGCTGCCACCCGCCGTGGAGGTCGCCGCCACGCACCGCCCGCAGATCGTGGACGCGACGGCGGCGGGCCAGGCCTACACCGCGCTCGCGACCGTCGAGGAACTGCTGAAGGACTGGGACGAGGGCGGCCCTTCGGTACTGCGCGCGGGCGGGCTGAGCGTGCGGGACCTCAAGCGGACGGCCGTGGCACTCGACGTGTCCGAGCCCGTGGCCGCCTTCTGGGTCGAACTGGCCTACACGGCGGGCCTGCTGGCGTCGGACGGCGAGGCCGACGAACGGTACGCGGCGACCCCGGCGTACGACGAGTGGCGGGAGCTGTCCGCCGCCGAACGCTGGACCCGGCTCGTCACCGCCTGGCTGTACGCGACCCGCACCCCCGGGCTCGTCGGCGGTCGCGACGCCAAGGACCGTACGCTCTCCGCGCTCGGCCCCGGCCTCGACCGCTCGGCCGCGCCCGAGGTCCGACACCGGGTCCTCACCCTGCTCGCCGGGCTCCCCGAGGGTGCCTCCGCCGCCCCGGAATCGGTCCTGGCCCGCCTGCGCTGGGAACGCCCCCCGCGCGCGGACCGGCCCACGGCCGACGATCTGCGCACCCGCCTCGCCCAGTGGACCCTGTCGGAGGCGGAGCTGCTGGGCGTCACAGGCCGCGGGGCCCTGTCAGCGCAAGGCCGCGCCCTGATCGGTGCGCCCGGGCCCGCGGACCGCACACCGCCCGCCGGGCCGGCCGGCCCGGGCGACAAGCTCCCCGTCCACCGGCAGCACCACCGCCCCGCCCCCCGTGTCCCCCTCACCGCCGCCGAACAGGGCGCGGCGGCCTCCCGCGCCGCGCGTCTGCTCGCCCCCCTGCTGCCCGAACCCCTGGACCACGTCCTGCTCCAGGCGGATCTGACAGCGGTGGCACCCGGCCCGCTGGAGCGGCCCCTGGCCGACATGCTCGATGTGCTCGCGGACGTCGAGTCCAAGGGCGGCGCGACGGTGTACCGGTTCACGCCGGCCTCCGTGCGCCGCGCCCTGGACGCCGGACGGACCGCGTCCGACCTGCACGCGTTCCTCGCCGCGCACTCCCGCACCCCGGTTCCGCAGCCGCTCGCGTACCTGATCGACGACGTGGCCCGCAAACACGGGCACCTGCGCGTGGGCGCCGCCTCGGCGTATGTGCGCTGCGACGACGACGCCCTGCTGAACGAGATCCTCGCCGACAAGCGCTCGGCCGCCCTGCGCCTGCGCCGGCTGGCCCCGACGGTCCTGGCCGCCCAGACCGACCCCGCGGCGCTCCTCGAAGGCCTGCGCGCGCTGGGCCTCGCGCCGGCCGCCGAGTCGGCGGAGGGCGACGTCCTGATCACCCGCGCCCACGCCCACCGCACCCCACCGCGCACCGCGCCCGAGCCGGTCCCGGAGGGTCCCCCGCCGCCCGACGCCACCCTGCTCACGGCGGCTCTGCGGGCCATCCGCGCCGGCGATCTGGCCTCCACGACACCGCGCAAGACCACGGGAGCCCCCACCGCGAGCGGGGACCTGCCCCGCACCACCTCCGCGGAGACGCTGGCCACCGTGCAGGCCGCCGTCCTCACCGGCGAGTCCCTCTGGATCGGCTACGTCAACGCCGAGGGGACCGCCAGCCAGCGGGTCATTGGCCCCATCCGCGTCGAGGGCGGTTTCGTCACGGCGTACGACCACACGGCCGACGAGGTCCGGACGTACCCCTTGCACCGGATCACGGGAGTGGCGGAGCTGGCGGACGAGGGCTGACCGGCGGGCCCGGTCGGCGGTCCGTGACCGCGCGCTTCTCATCCCGCCGCGCACGTGCGCCGCGACGGTCGGTCATGACCCGTATGGGCGGGCGGGAGTTGCACGTGGGGGCTGTGGGCCGTGTGCCATGCCCTGCCGTGATCACCCCCGGATGAGGCACACTGGACGTTTGGCCACAGGGAAAGGGTGCCGCGCGTGAATGGTCCTCTCATCGTCCAGTCCGACAAGACCCTGCTTCTCGAAGTCGATCACGAGCAGGCAGACGACTGCCGTCGGGCCATCGCGCCGTTCGCCGAACTGGAGAGGGCACCCGAGCACATCCACACCTATCGGGTGACCCCGCTGGGACTGTGGAACGCGCGGGCCGCCGGGCACGACGCCGAGCAGGTCGTGGACGCGCTCGTGCAGTACAGCCGCTATCCGGTGCCGCACGCGCTGCTGGTCGACATCGCCGAGACCATGGACCGGTACGGACGGCTGACCCTCACCAAGCACCCCGCGCACGGGCTTGTCCTGACGACCACCGACCGGCCCGTCCTGGAGGAGGTGCTGCGCTCGAAGCGGATCGCCCCGCTGGTCGGGACCCGGATCGACCAGGACACGGTCGCCGTCCATCCCTCCGAGCGCGGGCAGATCAAGCAGACGCTGCTCAAGCTGGGCTGGCCCGCCGAGGACCTCGCCGGTTACGTGGACGGCGAGGCGCACCCCATCGAACTGCGCGAGGACGGCTGGGCCCTGCGGCCCTACCAGAAGCAGGCCGTGGAGAACTTCTGGCACGGCGGCAGCGGCGTCGTGGTCCTGCCCTGCGGCGCCGGCAAGACGCTGGTGGGCGCCGGTTCCATGGCGCAGGCCAAGGCCACCACCCTCATCCTCGTCACCAACACCGTCTCCGCACGGCAGTGGAAGCACGAGTTGGTGAAGCGGACCTCGCTCACCGAGGACGAGATCGGCGAGTACTCCGGTACGCGCAAGGAGATCCGGCCGGTCACCATCGCGACCTACCAGGTGCTCACCACCAAGCGGAAGGGTGTCTACCCGCACCTGGAGCTGTTCGACTCCCGGGACTGGGGACTCATCGTCTACGACGAGGTGCACCTGCTGCCCGCGCCCGTCTTCAAGTTCACCGCGGACCTCCAGGCGCGGCGGCGGCTCGGGCTCACGGCGACCCTGGTGCGGGAGGACGGCCGTGAGTCGGACGTGTTCTCCCTCATCGGCCCCAAGCGGTTCGACGCTCCCTGGAAGGAGATCGAGGCGCAGGGGTACATCGCGCCCGCCGACTGCGTGGAGGTGCGGGTCAACCTCACCGACTCCGAGCGGCTCGCGTACGCCACCGCGGAGACCGAGGAGAAGTACCGGTTCTGCGCCACGACCGACACCAAGCGGAAGGTGACGGAGGCCCTGGTGCGGCGCTTCGCGGGGCAGCAGATCCTCGTCATCGGGCAGTACATCGACCAGCTGGACGAGCTGGGTGAGCACCTGGGCGCGCCCGTGATCAAGGGCGAGACCAGCAACGCACAGCGCGAGAAGCTCTTCGGTGCCTTCCGCGAGGGCGAGATCAGCGTGCTCGTCGTCTCCAAGGTCGCTAACTTCTCCATCGACCTGCCGGAGGCGACCGTCGCCATCCAGGTGTCGGGGACGTTCGGGTCACGGCAGGAGGAGGCGCAGCGGCTGGGACGGGTGCTGCGCCCCAAGGCCGACGGCCATCAGGCGCATTTCTACTCGGTCGTCGCCCGCGACACCATCGACCAGGACTTCGCCGCCCACCGCCAGCGCTTCCTGGCGGAACAGGGCTACGCGTACCGGATCGTGGACGCCGACGAACTGCTCGCCGAGAACTGAGATCGAGAGCGCGGAGCGAAGCCGGAGAAGAAGCCACAGACGGTGTACGAATGGTCACGGTCCGTCACATATGGAGCGGACCCTCGTACTCCGGGCGGTGCCGCCCGTGCGTTCGGGCGCCGCGCGGACGCCGTCACCGGCTGCTGCGGACGCCCGCCTCTTCGCCGTACTCGCCGAGGAGGACCACGTCGATCGCGGCGCCGAGGAACACCTTGACGGCGCGCACGGCGTCGCCGAGGCGATGGCGGTGACGGTTGCCGTCGACGGCGGTCGCGCCGGACGGCGGCCCGTGCCGGGCCGGGGTGAAGGTACCTGCACTCATGTCTCCATGGTGGAACCGCCTGACCCGAATGGCGTCGGACCAAGGACGTAACCTGCACGGCTTCACCGTCCCCCTCCGGTCGGGGCCCGTGTACTCCTCCGGAGGGATGCCGTCCCCTAGGGCGGGCGGACACGCGACCCCGAGGTGCCGGAAAAACCGTTGGCCGGCCCATTCACCCGTCACCTAGAATCTCCTCTCTTGCCCGCCTCCCTTCACGGAGAGCCGTCGTCCGGACGGAAACCGGACGGCACCACCGCCACCCGTCACCGCGCCGCCCGGCCGGTGCGCCCACGCGCCCCGCCCGGCCCGCCGCCCGCCCCGGAGGCACCTTTCCGTGTCCACCCCGTCCGCCCCGTCTGCTCCCGAGCCCGTCTCCCCCCTGTCCGCCCCGTCCGCGAGCGACCCCCTCTCCCGTGAGCGCTCGCATCTCGCCGCCTCGCGGGCCGCGCTGCGCGCGATGCGCGAGGACGTCGAGAACCTCGACATCAGAGACGTCACCGCGAACTGGGTCAACGCCGAGGTGCTCGCCCGGCAGATCGACGAGCGCATCAAGGCCCTCGCCGATCTCAGCCACACCCCGCTCTTCTTCGGCCGCCTCGACTACCTGCACGCGCCCGGCGCCGATCAGGCGGAGGGAGCGGACGGCGAGCGCTTCTACATCGGCCGGCGTCATGTGCACGACGGCGACGGCGACCCGATGGTCATCGACTGGCGCGCGCCCGTCTCCCAGCCGTTCTACCGGGCCTCGAAGAAGGACCCGATGGACATCGGGCTGCGCCGCCGCTTCGGCTACACCGGGGGCGACCTCACCGCGTACGAGGACGAGCACCTCTCCGACCCCGGCGAGGCCGCCGCCGTCAGCAAGCTGCTCCAGCAGGAGATCGAGCGCCCGCGCGTCGGCCCGATGCGCGACATCGTGGCCACCATCCAGCCCGAGCAGGACGAGATCGTGCGGTCCGGACTGTCGGGAACCGTCTGCGTGCAGGGTGGTCCCGGCACCGGAAAGACGGCCGTCGGCCTGCACCGGGTCGCCTACCTTCTGTACGCGCACCGCGAACGGCTCGCCCGCACCGGCACCCTCGTCATCGGGCCGAACAAGTCCTTCCTGCACTACATCGAGCAGGTGCTGCCCGCGCTCGGCGAGCTCGAGGTGCGGCAGGCGACGGTCGACGACCTGGTCGCGCATGTCGAGGTCCGCGGCACGGACACCGCGGCCGCCGCCGTGGTCAAGGGCGATGCGCGCCTGGCCGAGGTGCTCCGCCGCGCCGTCCGCTCCCACGTGACGACGCCCACCGAGCCCGTCGTGGTGGTGCGCGGCTCCCGCCGCTGGCGTGTGCCGGCGTACGAACTCGAGGAGATCGTGCGGGAGTTGCTCGACCGCGACATCCGCTACGGCGCCGCCCGCGAGGCCCTGCCGCAGCGGATCGCGCATGCCGTGCTGGTCCAGATGGAGCGAGCGGGAGAGGCACCCGACGACCGTGTGCAGGACGCCGTCGCCCGCAGCGCCGCGGTGAAGGCGGCGGTCAAGGAGATCTGGCCTGCGGTCGACCCGGCGAAGCTGGTCCTGCGGCTGCTCTCCGACGCCGACTTCCTCGCCGTGCACGCGGACGGGATCCTCGACGAGGACGAGCGGAAGACGATCCTCTGGGCGAAGCCGGTGCGCTCGGTGAAGTCCGCCAAGTGGTCGCCCGCGGACGCCGTGCTGATCGACGAGGCCACCGACCTCGTCCAGCGCACCCACTCACTCGGGCACGTCGTGCTCGACGAGGCGCAGGACCTCTCCCCGATGCAGTACCGCGCGGTCGGCCGGCGCTGCACGACCGGTTCGGCGACCGTGCTCGGCGACCTCGCCCAGGGCACCACCCCCTGGGCCACGCGGAGTTGGCAGGAGGCGCTCACTCACCTCGGGAAGCAGGAGGCGATGGTCGAGGAGCTGACGGCCGGTTTCCGTGTGCCGACAGACGTGATCACATACGCCTCCCGGCTGCTGCCGCACATCGCGCCGGGCCTGACGCCGGTGGCGTCGGTGCGTGAGAACCCGGGCTTCTTCCAGGTGCGCCCGATCAGCGAGGCCGGCGAAGTGGTCTCCGCCTGTGCCGAGTTGCTGCGCAACGAGGGCTCGATCGGCCTGATCGCGGCCGACGCCAGGGTCCCGTCGCTCGCCGAGGCGCTCGCCGCGGCGGGCATCGGCCACCTCGGCCCGGGTGAGGAGACGACCCGGGAGACCCGGCTGACCCTGGTCCCGGCCTCGCTCGCCAAGGGTCTGGAGTACGACTACGTGGTCCTCGACGAACCGCAGGCGGTCGTCGACGGCGAACCGGACGAGCGCACGGGCCTGCGCCGGCTGTACGTGACCCTCACCCGAGCGGTCTCGGGCCTGATCGTCACCCACGCGGCCCCCCTACCGCCGCAGCTCGCCTGAACCGGCTGCCGGACGGGACGGCGACGGCCACCGCGCCCGCCCCACCGACCGGCGCCCGCCGCGATTGCTTTGTCCGGCGGACGCTGGTTCGTTCAAGGAGGCGCGGGGCCGATGGACGGCGAGGAGGGGCGGCCTCCCGCCCCGTGCGTCCAGGTGTGCTGTCCTGGCGGCCGGAGACCGCCGCCCCCTGTGCCCGACCGTGACCGGGGACACGCGTGCAGCGGGCCCAGGTGGCTCACCGGCAGGTGTCGACCGCCGTACGCCACTCCCGGACCGCGTCCACGGAGACCGGCGAGTCCCAGCCGTCGGTGCGGGCCGCCCCGCCGATGTGGAAGGCGTCGACCCCCGCGGCGCGCAGCCGGGGCACGTGCTCCAGACGCAGGCCGCCGCCGACGAGGAGCCGCTGGTTGTAGCCGGGCTCGCCGCGCCGCGCGGCCTCGGTGACGAGTGTGGGCAACCCGTCGTCCACGCCGTCCGGCGAACCCGCCGTGAGATAGGTGTCCAGGCCCGGCTGATCGGCGAGCTGCTTGCGCAGGGCGTCCCGGTCGGCGGCCCGGTCGATCGCGCGGTGGAAGGTCCAGTGGCAGCCCCCCAGCACCGCGACCAGCCGCTCCACGGCATCGAGGTCCGGGCTGCCGTCCTCGCCCAGGAAACCGAACACGAACTCGTCGGCACCGGCAGCACGCAGCTCGCGCGCGGTCCGGACGAGGTCCTCGACGTCACCGGCCGCGAAGCCGTCCCGCAGCCGGAGCATCACGCGCAGCGAGATGCCGACGGCGGCGCGGATCCCCGCGAAGGTCTCCGCGGGCGGGGTGAGCCCGTCGGCGGCGATGTCGGTGACCAGCTCGAGGCGGTCCGCGCCTCCGGCCTGGGCGGCGACCGCGTCCTCGACGCCGAGGGCGATCACCTCCAGGACTGCACGCGTGCTCATAGGACCCCTTCCATCGGTGTTCCCTGGAGCAACTATAGGTCTAGTCCAATTCAAGGGTACGACGGCGCGGTGTTGGGGGCGAGAAGATCACGTAGCCCGGCGGTCCCTGGGGCGCGGACGGTCGCAGAAGTCGGCTGGTCTCCGCCGGCCGGCCGGTGGGCCGTCGGACGCTCACCGTTCGTGCCGGCCGGGCACAGCGGTCCGCCCCCGGAACACGGAAGAATGCCCGCATGACCGATCTCGACGCGTTGCGTTCCCGTTGGCTGCGCACTCTGCTCGCGGCGCGGAAGGGCGCCCCGGAGCCCGACCCCGCGCCCTTCGCCGACAACCTGCTACACCGCTGGTCGGAGCCGCAGCGCCGGTACCACACGGTCGAGCATCTGGCGGCGGTGCTGGACCACGTCGACGTTCTGGCGGAGTTCGCCGACGACCCGGAAGCGGTGCGTCTGGCCGCCTGGTTCCACGACGCGGTCTACCAGCCGGACCGCTCGGAGAACGAGGAGCGCTCCGCGCGCCTCGCCGAGCGCGCGCTCCCCGAGGCAGGGGTGGCGCAGACCACGACGGCCGAGGTCGCCCGTCTGGTGCGCCTCACGGTCACCCACGACCCCGCCGACGACGACCGCAACGGCCAGGTGCTGTGCGACGCCGACCTGGCGATCCTCGCCTCGCCCCCGTCCGCGTACGCCACGTATACGGCCGCCGTCCGCGAGGAGTACGGCTTCGTGCCGAACGACGCCTTCCGCGCGGGCCGTGCCACCGTCCTCCGCCAACTTCTGGAATTGCCCCAGCTGTTCAGGACCCCGTACGGGCAGGAGCGCTGGGAGGCGACAGCCCGGTACAACATCGGGTCCGAGCTGGAAATGCTGTCGCTCTGAGAACCGGCGCCGCCTACCCTGCTCGGCATGCGGAGCATGGGTGGGGAACGGGTGACGGAAGCCGTCGAGGGGGCCGTGGCCGCGTTGCGGGCCGGCGTGGACCGGGACTGGAGCAAGGTCAGGGCGGGGCGGCTCGAGTGGGACTGCCGCCGTACCGCCGAGCACATCGCGGGTGACCTCTTCGCGTACGCCGGGCAGTTGGCGGGGCGGGCGCAGGACGCGTACGTGCCCTTCGACATCGTGCTCGAGGACGACGCCGGCAACGAGGGCGCACTGCAGGTGATCGAGACCGCGGGAGTGCTGCTCGCCGCCGTCGTCTCCACCACGCCCCGCCAGGTGCGGGCCTTCCACCCCTACCCCTTCCGCAGTGCGGACCGGGAGGGGTTCGCCGCGATGGGCGTCGCCGAGGTCCTGCTGCACACGCACGACATGGCGCAGGGCCTCGGACTCGCGTACGAACCGCCCGCCGAGCTCTGCGAGGACGTGCTGACCCGGCTCTTCCCGCACGTGAGACCCGACCCCGACCACTGGCGCACCCTCCTGTGGGCCACAGGTCGCGGCGACCTGCCGGGACGCGTCCCGGTGACCGAGTGGCGCTGGAGCAACAACCCGGTGATCCCCACCGCACGAATCACTCTTCAGGGCGTCACTCCGGCGGCCGCCACCGATCTGCGTCTGGGCGGGACGGGCGGCTTCAAGTGGCTCGACGGCGGCCCCTTCGAGGGCACACGCGACGCGGCCGGCATGCTCCTCAAGGCGTACGCGGCGGGGGTGCACCGGCCGGAGTGGGGGGTGTTCGTGCTCGTGCGGACCGAGGACGGACGGGCCGTCGGGAGCATGGGCTTCCACGGTCACCCGGACGAGGAGGGCCGAGTGGAGGTCGGCTACGACCTGGTCGAGGGCGCCCGGGGGAACGGCTACGCCACCGAGGCGCTGCGCGCCCTCGCGGCCTGGGCACTGGCCGGGCGCGGCGTGCGGACCCTCCTCGCGACCGTCGACCGGGCGAACATCCCCTCGCAGGGTGTGGTCACACGGGCCGGGTTCACCCGTGTGAGTGAGGACGAGCAGACCTACGCGTACGCACTGGACGGCTGAGCCCGGGAACGCGGCCCTTGCGCCTGCGCAGCCCGGACGCGTGCAGCAGCCGCACCACGTCGCGGCTCCTGACCTCCACCGCCCCGGCCCGCACCGCGTCCGCGTACCGGTCGGACGGGAGGTCGTAGTGGTCGCGTTCGAAGGCGCGGCGCGGTAGGTCCAGCTCCTCGGCGAACGCGTGCAGTTCCTCGAACGAGACGTCGCTGATCAGGTGCGACCACATACGGCCGTGGCCCGGCCAGGTGGGAGGGTCGACATAGATCGTCACGAGGACGGCATCCCGCCCGTCGCCTGCGCGAGAGAGCCGACCGCCGCGACCTTCACGCCCGCCTGGGAGCACACCCAGTGCGGATCGGGGCCGAGTTCCGGCTCGACGTCGAGAGCGTGCGGGTCGCCGGTGCCGCAGACGGGGCACAGCGGCCAGCGCCCGTACCGCTCCAGCAGTGCGTCCTGGACGTCCTGCGCGACCAGTCCCGCCACGTACTCCGCACCGTCCGGCCACTGTTCGACCCACCATCGACGCTGTGCGACGGAGTCCTCGACGATCGAGACGACGTCCGCCTCGGCGACCTCTCCCGCGACCAGATCGGCCAGCACGAGGGCGCGAGCAGCGTGCAAGGCCTGCTCCAGGGGGCTGATGGGGTCCATGCACCTATTGTGCGCACTCTTGACCCGACGTCCGAACGGAAAATATCTTTCACTTCGTGTCCCAGGATGTGAAGGGAATTTTCCCGGGGTCCGTGGGCCCGGAGGCGCCGCCCGCCCCCGCCGCGCTCTCCGCAAAGGTGCGGACCCTCGCACCCTCGATGACGCGGTCCATGCAGCGCGTCGCCGAGGCGGTCGCCGGTGACCCGGCCGGCTGCGCGGCCCTCACGGTGACCGGGCTCGCCGAACTGACCGGGACCAGCGAGGCAACCGTCGTCCGCACGGCCCGACTCCTCGGCTATCCCGGCTACCGCGACCTGCGGCTCGCCCTCGCCGGACTCGCCGCCCATCAGCAGTCGGGCCGCGCCCCGGCCGTCACCGCCGACATCGCCGTCGACGACTCCATCGGGGACGTCGTCGCCAAGCTCGCCTACGACGAGCAGCAGACCCTCGCGGACACGGCGGCCGGAATCGACACCGTGCAGCTCGGAGCCGCGGTCGCGGCGCTCGCCACCGCTCGCCGCATCGACGTGTACGGCATCGGGGCGTCCGGGCTCGTCGCCCAGGACCTCGTCCAGAAACTGCTGCGCATAGGGCTCATAGCGCATGCGCCCAACGACCCCCATCTCGCGGTCACCAACGCCGTGCAGCTGCGCGCGAAGGACGTGGCGATCGCGATCACCCACTCCGGCTCCACCGGCGACGTGATCGAGCCGCTGCGCGTGGCCTTCGAGCACGGCGCGACGACCGTGGCGATCACCGGCCGCCCGGACGGGCCCGTGACGCAGTACGCCGACCACATCCTCACCACGTCCACGGCGCGCGAGAGCGAGCTCAGGCCGGCCGCGATGTCCTCGCGCACCAGCCAACTCCTCGTCGTGGACTGCCTGTTCGTCGGCGTGGCGCAACGGACGTACGAGACCGCGGCGCCCGCCCTGTCCGCCTCGTACGAGGCCCTGGCGCACCGTCACCGCCCACGCGGCGGAACGAAGCGGTGACGCTCCGCGGGAGGCCAGGACCGAACGAGGCAGTACGGCCGCGGGTCCCACGGCCGGTCACGCAGTTCCCGGCGCGCCAGCGAGGGCGCGACACCACACGCACCGGAAAGAGCCGTCCGTCATGACCTCCTCGTCCCGCCCCCGCGATCTCCGAGCCGAGCTGGAGACGCTGACCACCGAGGCGTTCCGGCCCGAACTGGCCGAGATCGACCAGCTGCCGACGCTGGAGATCGCGAAGATCATGAACGGCGAGGACGCGACCGTGCCGGCCGCAGTGGCCGCCCTGCTCCCGCAGATCGCCGCCGCGATCGACGACATCGCCGAGCGGATGGCCCGCGGTGGCCGCCTCGTCTACGCGGGCGCGGGCACCGCGGGACGGCTCGGCATCCTGGACGCCTCCGAGTGCCCGCCGACCTTCAACACGGACCCCTCGCAGGTGGTGGGCCTGATCGCGGGCGGCCCCGGCGCGATGGTGACCTCGGTCGAAGGCGCGGAGGACTCCCGGGAACTCGCGGCCGAAGATCTCGACGCGCTGGGGCTGACGGACCGTGACACGGTGGTCGGCGTCTCCGCCTCGGGCCGTACACCGTACGCCGTCGCGGCGGTGGAACACGCCCGGGCGCGCGGCGCACTCACGGTCGGCCTGTCCTGCAACGCGGACAGCCCCCTCGCGGCCGCCGTCGACCACGGCATCGAGATCATCGTCGGACCCGAACTGCTGACCGGCTCGACGCGTCTGAAGGCGGGCACCGCGCAGAAGCTGGTCCTCAACATGCTCTCGACGATCACGATGATCCGGCTGGGCAAGACGTACGGGAACCTGATGGTCGACGTCCGTGCCTCCAACGACAAGCTGCGGGCCCGCTCCCGCCGCATCGTGGCCCTGGCCACGGGCGCGTCGGACGAGGAGATCGAACGCGCCCTCGCCGCCACCGACGGCGAGGTCAAGAACGCGATCCTGACCATCCTGGGCGATGTGGACGGACCGTCGGCGGCCCGGCTGCTCGCGGAGAGCGGAGGACGGCTGCGCCTGGCGCTGGAGAAGGCGGGGAGCTGACCCCGGTCCGCAGCCTTCTCCAGCCGGAGAGCGGCGAGGGCCCCGCGCGGCTCGGCGCCGCAGAGGTACCCGGTACCTCATGCGCCGCCGGCCTGCGCATTCCTGCCGAAGCAGCGTCACGACGTGGCGCCGGAGACCTCACCTGCCGGTTCCTGCGCGCCTGCTCCCGTGGCGGACGAGGACCGCTCGTCGGCCGGGCCGCGGCGCGGGATGAAGGACGCCACGGCGAAGGCGATCAGTGCGGCACCGGCGCCGATGGCCAGGACGGTCTTGAAGCCGCTCTCCGCGGGCAGGGTGACGGGCCCAAGCGTGGTGGTCATGTGGGCGAGGATGACGCCGGCCACGGCGCTCGCGGTGGACGTACCGATGGACCGCATCAGGGTGTTGAGGCTGTTGGCCGCCCCGGTCTCGGACGCGGGCACGGCGCCCATGATCAGGGCGGGCATCGCACCGTAGGTGAAGCCGACACCGGCGCCGATGACACAGGAGACCAGCACGAAGTGCCAGACCTGGTCCATCAGCAGGATGTTGATTCCGTAGCCGGCGGCCACGATCAGCGAGCCGATCATCAGGGTGACCTTGGGTCCCTTGGCGCGTGAGACGGCGGCGGAGACCGGGGCCGTGGCCATCA
The DNA here is from genome assembly GCF_053598275.1 of Streptomyces sp. NPDC001156. Taxonomy (NCBI): domain Bacteria; kingdom Bacillati; phylum Actinomycetota; class Actinomycetes; order Kitasatosporales; family Streptomycetaceae; genus Streptomyces; species Streptomyces sp. NPDC001156. The sequence goes on from NZ_JBSFJX010000007.1 coordinate 113,180, forward strand.
TCACCAGGCCGGAGGGTGCCATGACCAGGCCGGCCGTCAGCAGGGACTTGCCGAGGCCGTAGCCGGTGGCCGCGGGCAGCTGCAGAAGCTGGGGGATGACGAGGGACATGGCGAACATGCCGAAGCCGAGCGCCACCGAGGCCAGGTTGGTGACCAGCACCTGACGGCGGGCCGTGGTGCGCAGGTCCACCAGCGGCTGCTCGATGCGCAGTTCGAAGACGCCCCACACCACCAGGATCACGACGGCCGCGGCGAACAGGCCGAGCGTGGTGCCGCCGCTCCAGCCCCAGTCGGCGCCCTTGGAGACCGCCAGCAGAAGGCAGACCAGACCGGCCGCCATGCCGAGGGCGCCCAGCACGTCGAAGCGGCCACCGCTGCGCACCGCCGACTCCGGTACGAATACCAGGACGAGCACGGCCGCGACCGCACCGAGCACGGCCGAGGTCCAGAACAGCATGTGCCAGTCGAAGTTCTCGGCGATCACCGCGGCGGTCGGCAGACCGAGGGCGCCGCCGACCCCGAGAGAGGCGCTCATCATCGCGGTCGCCGATCCCAGCCGCTCGGCGGGCAGTTCGTCGCGCATGATGCTGATGCCGAGCGGGATGACGCCGGACGCCAGCCCTTGGAGGGCGCGTCCCACGATCACCGGCGTCAGGCCGTCGCTCAGCGCCACGGTGACCGAGCCCAGCACCAGCATGGCCAGCCCGACCAGCAGCATGCGGCGCTTGCCGTACATGTCGCCCAGCCGGCCCATCACCGGGGTGGCGACGGCGGCGGCGAGCAGGGTCGCGGTGACGGCCCAGGCCGTGTCCGACGACGAGGCGTTCAGGAGCTTGGGCAGCTCCGGGACGATGGGGATCACCAGGGTCTGCATCAGCGAGACCACGATGCCGCCGAAGGCGAGCACCACGACCAGGAGGTTCGATCCGGGTGCTGCGGATGCTCCGGCGGGCCGGGTGGGTGCGTCGGACATGGAAGGGCGCCTCCGTCGGAGTGCAGGCGTGCTTGACTCAGGCAACCTTAATCCGATTGATTGACTTAAGCAAGCTAAAAGGCGGGCCTCGGCGTTCCTCGTCCGGACGCCCGGCCACCCCGCGCCGCTCGGGCGCGGGGTGGCACGGGTCGCTCAGTGCAGGGTCTTCAGGGCTGCGGCGTCGTAGGGCTTCAGCTCGTCGAAGCGGCCCTCGAGGACCTTCCGCGCCCACTGCGGGTCCTGGAGCAGCGCGCGACCGACGGCCACCATGTCGAACTCGTCGCGCTCGAGGCGGTCCAGGAGGTCGTCGATCCCCTTGAGCGGGGCGCCCTCGCCCTGGAAGCCCTTGAGGAAGTCGCCGTCCAGGCCCACCGAGCCGACGGTGATCACCTGCTTGCCGGTCAGCTTCTTGGTCCAGCCCGCGAGGTTGAGGTCGGAACCCTCGAACTCCGGGAGCCAGTACCGGCGGGTGGAGGCGTGGAAGACGTCGACACCGGCCGCGGCCAGCGGGGTCAGGATCGCCTCCAGCTCGTCCGGGGTCTCGGCGAGCCGGGCGTCGTAGGCCTCCTGCTTCCACTGCGAGTAGCGGAAGAGGACCGGGAAGTGCGGCGAGACCGCCTCCCGCACGGCGGCCACGATCTCCGCGGCGAACTTCGTGCGGGCCACCGGGTCGCCACCGTACGTGTCGGTGCGCCGGTTGGTGCCCGACCACAGGAACTGGTCGAGCAGATAGCCGTGGGCGCCGTGCAGCTCGACGCCGTCGAAGCCGATCCGCTCCGCGGCAGCGGCACCCTCGGCGAACGCGCCGATGACATCGTCCAGGTCCTGCCGGGTCATCGCCTCGCCGGCGCCCTCGGTGCCGTCGAGGCGCAGTCCGGAGGGGCCGACGGCGGGCGCGTCCGCGAACGGCGGCTGACCCTGCCTGCGCACCATGCCGATGTGCCACAGCTGCGGCACGATCGTCCCGCCGGCCGCGTGCACCGCTTCGGCCACCTTGGCCCAGCCGGCCAGCTGCCCCTCGCCGTGGAACCGCGGGACGCGGTCGCTCTGACCGGCTGAGTCGTGGCCCACATAGGTGCCCTCGGTGACGATCAGGCCGACGCCGGCGGCCGCGCGGCGCTCGTAGTACGAGACCACGTTCTCGCCGGGGACGCCACCCGGCGAGAACTGTCGGGTCATGGGCGCCATGACGATCCGGTTCGGGACGGTCAGGCCATTCAGCGTGACGGGACGGGACAGGATCTGGGCCGCGCGGGAGGCGGAGGCGGGGGCAGTCACGTGGGGGAGCTCCTCGGCAGGGATCAGGCTGGGGGAACCAGCTGGTATGTGCACATGCATCGATAACCTTGCGTAGAAGACAACCCGTCCGGTCGGTATGGCATTCCGGCACGCAGGCGGCCCCGCGTGTGATCCCGGGCACGCCCGAGGGCGGCACCCCCTGTCTGAAGGGGGTGCCGCCCTCGGTCTGAAGGACGGTCGATCAACCGGGGTTGATCAGAAGTCCATGTCACCGCCCGGCATGCCGCCACCGGCGGGCGCGGCGGCCTTCTCCGGCTTGTCGGCGATGACGGCCTCGGTGGTGAGGAACAGCGCGGCGATGGAGGCGGCGTTCTGCAGCGCGGAACGGGTCACCTTCGCCGGGTCGATGATGCCTTCCTTGACCAGGTCGACGTACTCGCCGGTCGCGGCGTTCAGGCCGTGGCCCGGGGTCAGGTTGCGCACCTTCTCCACCACGACGCCGCCCTCGAGGCCGGCGTTGACGGCGATCTGCTTCAGCGGGGCCTCGAGCGCCAGCTTGACCGCGGCGGCACCGGTGGCCTCGTCGCCCTCGAGCTCCAGCTTCTCGAAGACCTGGGATGCCTGCAGCAGGGCAACGCCACCACCGGCGACGATGCCCTCCTCGACGGCGGCCTTCGCGTTGCGGACGGCGTCCTCGATGCGGTGCTTGCGCTCCTTGAGCTCCACCTCGGTGGCGGCACCGGCCTTGATGACGGCCACGCCGCCGGCCAGCTTCGCCAGGCGCTCCTGCAGCTTCTCACGGTCGTAGTCGGAGTCGCTGTTCTCGATCTCGGCGCGGATCTGGTTCACCCGGCCGTTGACCTGCTCCGAGGAGCCGGCGCCGTCGACGATGGTGGTCTCGTCCTTGGTGACGACGATCTTGCGGGCGCGGCCCAGGAGGTCCAGGGTCGCGTTCTCCAGCTTGAGGCCGACCTCCTCGGAGATGACCTCGCCGCCCGTGAGGATGGCGATGTCGCCGAGCATGGCCTTGCGGCGGTCACCGAAGCCCGGGGCCTTGACGGCGACGGACTTGAAGGTGCCACGGATCTTGTTGACGACCAGGGTCGACAGGGCCTCGCCCTCGACGTCCTCGGCGATGATCAGCAGCGGCTTGCCCGACTGCATGACCTTCTCCAGCAGCGGGAGCAGGTCCTTGACCGACGAGATCTTCTGGTTGGCGATCAGGATGTACGGGTCGTCGAGGACGGCCTCCATACGCTCCATGTCGGTGGCGAAGTACGCCGAGATGTAGCCCTTGTCGAAGCGCATGCCCTCGGTGAGCTCCAGCTCGAGACCGAAGGTCTGCGACTCCTCGACGGTGATGACGCCTTCCTTGCCGACCTTGTCCATGGCCTCGGCGATCAGCTCGCCGATCTGGGTGTCGGCGGCGGAGATGGAGGCCGTGGAGGCGATCTGCTCCTTGGTCTCGACGTCCTTCGCCTGCTCGAGCAGGGCGGCGGAGACGGCCTCGACGGCCTTCTCGATACCGCGCTTCAGGGCCATCGGGTTGGCACCGGCGGCCACGTTGCGCAGGCCCTCGCGGACCAGCGCCTGGGCGAGCACGGTAGCGGTGGTCGTACCGTCACCGGCGACGTCGTCCGTCTTCTTGGCGACTTCCTTGACCAGCTCGGCGCCGATCTTCTCGTACGGGTCCTCGAGCTCGATCTCCTTGGCGATGGAGACACCGTCGTTGGTGATCGTGGGGGCGCCCCACTTCTTCTCGAGGACGACGTTGCGGCCCTTCGGGCCGAGGGTCACCTTGACGGCGTCCGCGAGCTGGTTCATGCCGCGCTCGAGGCCACGCCGCGCCTCCTCGTCGAACGCGATGATCTTGGCCATGTGAAGTGGTCCCTCCAGGACTGGGGGTGATTACTTCGGACCGCGCCCGCGCCCGCGACGGACGGCCCCGGCCGGAGGTTCCTTGCCCCACCCGGTCCGTGGCCTCACCGACCCGGTCCTTCTTTTGTCACTCTCACCTTCAGAGTGCTAACGCCAATGATTAGCACTCGCCCCCTCCGAGTGCAAGGTGCGCCCGCGGAGCGGGCTCGTTAAGGGGTGGCGGGCGGGCGCGAGGTGCGCCCGCGGAGCGGGCTCGTTGAGGGGTGGCGGGTGGGCGCGAGGGGGTATTCAGGTGAACGCGGGCTGACCAGGGCGCGCCCGCGCGGCCCCCGCCCGGGGCAAACCGAGGGGCTCGTACCCCGAACCGGGATACGAGCCCCTCGACACGTCGAACAGTTCAGTCGTCGGCGCGTTCTTCAGCCGGCCAGTCGGACCATGTCCGCCTGCGGCCCCTTCTGACCCTGCGAGATCTCGAACTCGACCCGCTGGCCCTCTTCCAGGGTGCGGTAGCCGTCCATCTGAATCGCGCTGTAGTGGACGAAAACATCCGCACCACCGTCGACCGCGATGAAGCCGTACCCCTTCTCCGCGTTGAACCACTTGACGGTGCCCTGAGCCATGCCTAACTCCCCTATTACTGGCCCTTGCACAGATCCACACTTCGCGGACCCGGGTCAGACCTCACCCCCCAACGGTTGGGGGCGTGCGCCGGAACGCGTCGACCGCGGCTGAATGTATCTGTCCAACTGCCGTCTGCAACAGGTCAATCGGACGAGAATTCCGGGCAAGACCGGTCGGGAATGTACGGAGAATTCATCCGAATTCAGGGCAAGTCGGGCCCTGCAAAAGGAGCGAATGGCTCAAAAACCCTGCCTACTTTGGCTACTTCTTATCGGCCTACGGCAGGAACTCAGAGCACCCGGCGAGGAAACCGGGAGCGGGTTCCCCAACTGTACCGTGCTCAACCATGCAGAATTGCCCCCTCCGCTTGTCTCACGGAGAGGGCAATTCGATGAACTCTCGGTGACCTGAGTTACCGAGGGTAATGATCGGGCGGGCCGAGTGACCGTCAGCCGCCCGCCACCGCCGGGATGATGGAGACGCCGGCGCCGTCGGGCGTCACGGTTTCGAGACCCTGCTCGAAGCGGACGTCGTCGTCGTTGACGTACACGTTGACGAAGCGGCGCAGCTTGCCCTGATCGTCCAGGACGCGGGCGGCGATGCCGGTGTGGTTCTTCTCCAGGTCGGCGATGACCTCCGCCAGGTTCCCGCCCTCGGCGGGAACCTCGGCCTGGCCGCCGGTGTAGGGGCGCAGGATGGTCGGGATGCGGACAGTGACGCTCATGGGGTGTGACCTCCGGTGGGGTACGGCCGGCGGGACGGGTGCTCAGACGAGCCCGGCCGCACGGAAGGAGTCCAGGTTCGGGCGGATCGTGGCGGTGAGCCCGGTGCCGGCCACCGCGTCCAGCGTCTTGAGACCGTCGCCGGTGTTGAGGACGACCGTCGTCTTCGCCGGATCGAGGACACCGCTCTCGATGAGCTTGCGCGTGACACCGACGGTCACGCCACCGGCCGTCTCGGCGAAGATGCCCTCCGTACGGGCGAGCAGCTTGATGGCATCGACGATCTGATCGTCCGTCACATCCTCCACCGCACCGCCCGTGCGGCGCGCGATGTCGAGGACGTACGGGCCGTCGGCCGGGTTGCCGATCGCCAGCGACTTGGCGATCGTCTTCGGCTTCTGCGGCCGTACGACGTCCTGGCCCGCCTTGAAGGCGACCGACACCGGGGAGCAGCCCTCGGCCTGCGCCCCGAAGATCTTGTAGGGCGTGTCCTCCACGAGCCCCAGCTTGATCAGTTCCTGTAGCCCCTTGTCGATCTTCGTCAGCTGCGAGCCGGAAGCGATCGGAACCACGATCTGGTCGGGCAGCCGCCAGCCGAGCTGCTCGGCGATCTCGTACGCCAGGGTCTTGGACCCCTCCGCGTAGTACGGACGGAGGTTGACGTTGACGAAGCCCCAGCCCTCGCCGGCCGGGTCGCCGATCAGCTCGGAGCAGAAGCGGTTCACGTCGTCGTAGTTGCCCTCGATGCCGACGAGCTGACCGCCGTAGACCGCGGCCATGACGATCTTGCCCTGCTCCAGGTCGTGCGGGATGAAGACGCAGGAGCGAAAGCCGGCCCGTGCCGCCGCGGCACCGACCGCGCCCGCGAGGTTGCCGGTGGAGGAGCAAGAGAGGGTGGTGAAGCCGAAGACGCGCGCGGCCTCCAGCGCCTGGGCGACCACGCGGTCCTTGAAGGAGTGCGTGGGGTTGCCCGAGTCGTCCTTCACGTACAGCCCGCCGGTCACGCCCAGCTCACGCGCCAGGTTGTCCGCCTTGACGAGCTTGGTCCAGCCCGGGTTGAGGTTCGGCTTGCCGGCGACGTCCGCCGGGACCGGCAGCAGCGGCGCATAACGCCAGATGTTGGCGGGGCCGGCCTCGATGCGCTTACGCAGTTCCTCGGTGTCGTAGCCCGAGAAGTCGTACGCGATCTCCAGCGGGCCGAAACACTCCTCGCAGGCGAAGACCGGGCCGAGGGGCACCCGGTGGCCGCACTCACGACACGAGAGAGCCGCGGCGGGACCGAGATTCACGGAGTCGGTGGTGCTTGCAACTGTCTGCACAGCCATGTCAGGCGAGGCCCTTTCTCCTCATCTTCCTCACGACGCATCTCGCCGTGAGACGGATTTGGCACCTTCCCTAGCCGGGAGCCTCGCGAAGACGATCAGGAGCGATCTACGAGAACCGACTGGAGGGTTGCCGGGGCTTCATCGGGCCGTGTCCCTCTGCCCCTCTGGATGAGCGGTATGCGGTTGTTTCACCGTGGTGAGCGACGGCGACCCCCGACATGCGATGGTCACCGGCGTTGTTCAAGACTGTAACCGAAGGCCAGGACAGTTGAGAGAGTCGTCCGAACCGCGAGATGGACGGATCACCACCCGCACCCCATGGGAGTCCCACTCGGGGATCTCTTCCGATCTCTTCCGATCTCTTCTGCCGACCACCGCCGTACGAACGTGAGGAGCCGCAGACTGTGCTGGAAGAAGTCGAGCGCTGGCTGAGCACCCGCTCCTGGTCCCTCGCCGATCGCCCGCTCCACCAGACCCTGGCCGCGAAACGCTCGTCCGGTTCAACGGTCAGTGTGGTGCTGCCCGCGCTCAACGAGGAGGAGACGGTCGGCGACATCGTCGCCGCCATCCGCCACGACCTCATGCAGAAGGTCCCGCTCGTCGACGAGATCGTCGTCGTCGACTCGGGCTCAACCGACCGCACCTCCGAGGTCGCCGCGGCAGCCGGCGCGAAGGTGGTCCACCGCGACGCGATCCTGCCGCGGATCCCGGCCGTGCCCGGCAAGGGCGAGGTGCTGTGGCGGTCCCTGCTCGTCACCCGTGGCGACATCGTCTGCTTCATCGACGCGGACCTGAGGGAGTTCTCCTCGGAGTTCGTCTCCGGAATCGTGGGCCCACTGCTCACCGACCCCGGCGTGGACCTGGTGAAGGCGATGTACGACCGGCCGCTCGGCGCCACGGCCGGCCAGGGCGGACGTGTCACGGAGATGATGGCGCGCCCGCTGCTCAACATGCACTGGCCCCAGCTGGCCGGATTCGTACAGCCGCTCGGCGGCGAGTACGCGGCCCGCCGTTCCCTGCTGGAACGGCTGCCGTTCCCGGTCGGGTACGGGGTGGAGCTCGGCATGCTGGTCGACGCCCTGCACCTGGTGGGCCTGGACGCCCTCGCCCAGGTCGACGTGGGGGTGCGCAAGCACCGCCACCAGGACGGACAGGCGCTCGGCCGCATGGCCGCCGCGATCTACCGCACCGCACAGCTCCGGCTGGCCCGCGGCCATCTGATCCGCCCGTCCCTCACCCAGTTCGAACGGGTGGCGGGTGGGTTCGAGCCACGGACGTACTCGGTGGACACCGAGGAGCGCCCGCCGATGGAACAGATCGCCGAGTACATGGAACGAAAGGCGGCCTGAATGGCTCCGGAACCCGTTGTATACGGCTCCACATACGGCTGAATGGAACGTTTGAGCGTTTAGGCTCCGGGCTAGGTTTCGTGGCATGGCTTCCCCGCACACGGCTTCCGTACTTGTCGCCTCCAACCGCGGCCCGGTCTCGTACGCGCTGGACGAGAGGGGGGAGCTCACCGCCAAGCGGGGCGGTGGCGGACTGGTCTCCGGACTGTCGGCGATCGGCCCGGACACGGACGCCGTCTGGATCTGCTCCGCCCTGAACGACGCCGACCGTGAGGCCGTCCGGCGCACGGGCGGTGCGCTCGATCCGGCCGACACCGGCGGGCAGCGCGTACGGATGCTCGACATCGACGCGCAGGTGCACGCCGACGCGTACAACGGCATCGCGAACTCGGTGCTGTGGTTCGTGCACCACATGCTGTATCAGACGCCGCTCGAGCCGGTCTTCGACACGACGTTCCGGCGCCAGTGGAAGGCCTACGAGGAGTACAACCGCGCGTTCGCCGAGGCGCTCGCCCAGGAGGCGGGCCAGGGCGCGGCGGTCCTGATCCAGGACTACCACCTCACCCTGGCCCCCCTGATGCTCCGCGGTCTGCGCCCGGACCTGCGGATCGGTCACTTCTCGCACACTCCGTGGGCGCCGCCGGAGTACTTCCGGATGCTGCCCGACGACATCGCGGCGCAGGTGCTCGGCGGGATCCTGGGCGCCGACCGGGCGGCGTTCCTGACGCAGCGCTGGGCGGACGCGTTCACCGAGTGCTGCCACGCGGTCCTCGGCCCCGGCATCGCCTCGGGCACGCGCATCGGTGTGCACGGACTGGGCGCTGACGCCGACTTCCTGCGGTGGCGGGCGCACCAGCCGGACGTGAACGAGCGGATGGCGGCGCTGCGGCAGCAGATCGGCGCGGCCCCCGACGGCAGGCCCCGGAAGACGATCGTGCGGGTGGACCGCACCGAGCTGTCGAAGAACATCGTGCGCGGGCTGCTGGCGTACGAGGAGTTGCTGGAATCCCGTCCCGAATGGCGCGAACGGGTCGTCCACATCGCCTTCGCGTACCCCTCCCGCCAGGACCTGGCCGTCTACCGGGACTACACCGCGGAGGTGGAGCGGGTGGCGACGGAGATCAACTCGCGGTACGGCACCGCGGACTGGACTCCGGTCGAGCTGCATGTGAAGGACGACTTCGCGCGCTCGCTGGCCGCGTACCGGCTGGCGGACGTGGCCCTGGTGAACCCGATCCGGGACGGTATGAACCTGGTCGCCAAGGAGGTCCCTGTGGTCTCCGACGAGGGCTGCGCACTGGTGCTGTCCCGGGAGGCAGGGGCGTTCGAGGAACTGGCCGAGGACGCGGTGCCGGTGAACCCGTACGACATCGGGGGCATGGCGGCGGCCCTGCACCATGCACTGTCCATGGGACCGGGTGAGCGCGCGGAGCGCACGAAGCGGTTGGCCGCGCAGGCCACGGCGCTGCCTCCGGCCCGGTGGTTCCTGGAACAGCTGGCCGCGCTGGAGGGTTGAGCGGTCCGCTCCGGGCCGCGGGCCGCTCGTGCCGGCGGCCCACCCCCTCGCCCCTATCGGGGCGGTTCGGCGAGCCGCTGTGCCAACGACCTCAGCAGCCGCACCACTCCTCCGGGGCCGTCGACCACCAGATCCGCGCGTTCGGCCAGTTCGGTGACCTCCTCGCTGCCGCTGCAGACGAGGAGGCCGGGCACGCCGTCCGAGCGGAGCTTTTCGACGGCCGCGAAGGCGGACAGGTCACCGAGGTCGTCGCCGGCGTACATGACCGCTCCCGCGCCGATCTCGCGCAGGTACTCCAGCAGGGCCACCCCCTTGTCCATGCCCGGCGGGCGCAGCTCCAGGACCATGCGGCCCGGCTCGACGATCAGCCCGTGCCGGGTGGCGAGGTCGGTGAGAGGTTCGCGCAGGGCCTCGAAAGCGGCTTGCGGATCCTCGGCGCGGCGGGTGTGCACGGCGACGGCGCGCCCCTTCTCCTCGATCCACGTCCCCCTCCAGGCTCCGATCCGGTCGAGGACGCCGGGGAGTTCGGCGCGGACGGCGGCGACACCGGGATGCGGGGCGGGGGCGTCGACGGTGCCGGTGCGGGCGTCCCAGCGTTCGGCGCCGTAATGGCCGAGGACCACGAGGTGTTCGAGTCCGGGAACGTCCGCGAAGCCGCCGTGGCGGACGGCGACGCCGGCCGGACGGCCGGTGACGACCGCGACGGAGGCGACCTTGGGGGCGAGGGCCGCGAGGGCCGGCACCGCGTCGGGGTGGGCGCGGGCCTGATCGGGGTCGGGGACGATCGGGGCGAGCGTCCCGTCGAAGTCGAAGGCGAGAACGGCCCGCTCGGGCCGGGCGAGGATGGCGTCGAGACCGTCGCGCCCCGCCGGAGTGGCGGGCGTCGGCAAGGAGTCCGTGTGGCTGCCCATGACACGACCCTATCCGCGCGAGGGCGGGCTCACGCATGGCTCGGGGACGCGCGGGCGGCGCGCCCCGCCGCGCGGCGCGCTCAGCGCTCGGCGCGGCGGGACTCGCGGACGCGGCGGAGCCGGTTGACGGTGACCGGGGCGTGCGCCAGGGCTCTCGGATCGTCGAGGAGGGCGTTGAGCAGCTGGTAGTACCGGACCGGGGCGAGACCGAGCTGCTCGCGTATGGCACGCTCCTTGGCCCCCGGGCCGGAGAAACCGCGTCCCTCCAGAGCGAGGATGGCCTTCTCGCGGGGGGTGAGGTCGTCCATGGAGGAACCGTAGCCGCAGGGTCCGACAGCCGGCCCGTCGCGGACCCCCCAACCCCTCGGCCGAAGCCGAGGGGGAGATCGAGGGGCGAGAGCGAGGACAGGCCGGTCGGGCCGCCCGGGGCACGGGGGCGAGGCCCCCTGGGACTGATCCCTGAGCCGACCGACACCTTTCCCGCCTGCCCCGCCTGAGGCTAGCCCGCGGAGCTGTTGTCGGCCGTCACCGCCGACCGCTGCAGCCCGCCCAGGATCGCCGCCGGGCTGCCGCCGGGGCCGACCGCCCTGCCTATCTGCTGCTTGATGTCCGCGCTGACGCCCGCCCAGGACGTCTTGCCGGCGGGATACAGCTCCGAGGTCGGCAGTTCCTCGAGGAAGGGCGACAGATCCGCGTCCTTGGGCGACGCCGCCATCGTCTCCTGCGCCGAGCTCGTGACCGGCAGCAGGTCGTACTCCCGCGAGAGGGCCAGCACGTTCTTCTCGTCGTACACGTAGTCGAGGAACGCGCGGATCTGGTCCTGGTGGCCGCCCTGCCTGAACGCCGTCATCCAGTCCGCCACGCCCATCGTGGACTTCGCCCGGCCGTCGGCCCCCGGCATCGGCACCATGCCGAACCGCACGCCCTTCGCCCGCGCCGTCTTCATCAGTGAGGGATGCCCATTCAGCATGCCGACCTCGCCCCGGGTGAAGGCGGCGAAGGCGTCGGCGCGGTTCAGCTTCCCCGGCGCGACGGGACCCGTCAGGCCCTTGTCCACCAGCTCGTCCTTGAGCCAGTCGAAGGTGGCCACGTTCTGGGCGGAGTCGAGGTCGTAGGAACCGAAGCCGTCCAGGTATCCGTCGCCGCCGCTGAGCAGCCACTGCATCGTCTCCGCCTGCGCCTCCTCCGGGCCCAGCGGCAGCGCATACGGGAACTTCACCCCTTTGGCCTTCAGCGCCCGCGCGTCCGCCGCCAGTTCGCTCCAGCTCGTCGGAGGGGTGATTCCCGCCTCGGAGAACAGCGTCTTGTTGTAGAAGAGGAGCCGTGTCGACGCCGCGAACGGCATGCCGTACTGAACGCGGTTCACCTTGCCGGCGTCGCTCAGTTCGGAGGCGAAGTCAGCCTGGACGGGGATCGAGAGCACCTCGTCGGCCCGGTACAGCTTCCCCGCCGCCCCGTAGTCCGCGTACGCCCCGATCTGCGCCATGTCCGGCGCATGGCCCGCGGCGACCATCTCCTTGACCTTGCGGTCCACCTCGTTCCAGGAGTAGACGCCGACCTCGACCTTGATCCCCGGGTGCTCCGCCTCGAAGTCGTGGACCAGCTTGTCCCAGTACTTCTTGGAGCTGTTCGCCGGTGAGTTCCCGTAGTCCGCGGCCACCAGCCGCAGCGTCACGTCAGCGGAGCCGGCCGGGCCTCCGCAGGCCGCCAGAGTCCCCGTCGCTCCCAGAGCGGACACCGCCGCGATCAGACCCTGCTGCCATGTCGTCCTACGCGTCCTGCGCCGCTGCACTTTTCTAGACCAACCCTGTTGTCTTGCTATTTGGACTATCGACATCAGGTCTACACCACGTGAGTGGACTAGACCTCTTGCGGGTGCAGGCGCCACACTGTTTCCGTGAGACATGTCATCGCCCTCGACGTGGGCGGCACCGGGATGAAGGCCGCCCTGGTCGGGGCCGGGGGCGAGCTGCTGCACCAGGCGCGCAGGGCCACCGGCCGCGAGCGCGGGCCCGAAGCGGTGGTGGAGTCGATCCTCGGCTTCGCCGCCGAGCTGCGCGCACACGGCGAGCGGCACTTCGGCGAGCCGGCCGCCGCCGCAGGCGTGGCCGTCCCCGGCATCGTCGACGCCGACCGCGGCATCGCCGCCTACTCGGCCAACCTCGGCTGGCGCGATGTACCCCTGCGTGACCTGCTCAGCCACCGCCTGGCCGGGGCGCCCGTCGCCCTCGGGCACGACGTGCGCACCGGAGGGCTCGCCGAGGGCCGGATCGGCGCGGGCAGGGGAGCGGACCGCTTTCTGTTCGTGCCCCTCGGCACCGGCATCGCGGGCGCCATCGGGATCGGCGGCCGGGTGGAGGCCGGCGCCCACGGCTTCGCGGGCGAGATCGGCCATGTCGTCGTACGGCCCGGCGGGACCCCGTGTCCGTGCGGACAGCACGGCTGTCTGGAGCGCTACGCGTCCGCCGCGGCGGTGAGCGCGGCATGGGCCGAGGCCTCCGGGAACCCGGAGGCGGACGCCTCGGACTGCGCGAAGGCCGTGGCGTCCGGTGAGCCGAACGCCGTCCGGGTCTGGCAGGAGGCGGTGGACGCACTCGCCGACGGCCTGGTCACCGCCCTCACCCTGCTGGACCCGCGCACGCTCATCATCGGTGGCGGGCTCGCCGAGGCAGGGGAAACGTTGTTCACACCGCTGCGGGACGCCGTCCGGCGGCGGCTCACCTTCCAGAAAGCGCCGTCGATCGTCCCCGCGGCCCTGGGAGACACCGCCGGATGCCTGGGCGCGGGACTCCTCGCCTGGGATCTCCTCGAATCCACCGACCGTTCGGAGGTAACCACCTGATGGCCGCTAGCAAGGTTCTCGCCGGTGCCCGGGTGGTGCTGCCCACCGGGATCGTCGACGACGGCCGCGTCGTCGTGGAGGGTACACGGATCGTCGACGCCGGTGCTCCAGGGCCGGAGGCCGCCGGAAGTGCGCAGGTGACCGACGTACGGGGCCACTGGCTGGTGCCCGGATTCGTCGACATCCACAACCACGGCGGCGGCGGTGCGTCCTTCTCGGGTACGGCCGAGGACGCCCTGGCGGCCATCCGCACCCACCGGTCGCACGGCACCACGACTCTCGTCGCCTCGACTGTCACGAACGACATGGGCTTCCTGACCAAGCAGGCCGGGTTGCTGTCGGAACTGGCCGAGCAGGGCGACATCGCCGGCATCCACTTCGAGGGACCGTTCATCTCCCCCTGCCGCAAGGGCGCACACTCCGAGGAGCTGCTGCGCGACCCCGATCCGGCGGAGGTCCGCAAGCTGATCGACGCGTCCCGCGGCCACGCGAAAATGGTCACCCTCGCCACCGAGCTGCCCGGCGGCATCGAGTCGGTGCGGCTGCTGGCCGAGCACGGCGTGATCGCCGCGATCGGGCACACGGACGCGACGTACGAGCAGACGGTGCAGGCCATCGACGCGGGTGCCACGGTCGCCACCCACCTCTTCAACGCGATGCCGCCACTCGGCCACCGCACCCCGGGCCCCATCGCGGCACTCCTGGAGGACGAGCGGATCACGGTCGAGCTGATCGACGACGGCACGCATCTGCACCCGGCCTCGCTCCAACTGGCGTTCCATCACGCCGGCGCGGGGCGGGTCGCGTTCATCACGGACGCGATGGACGCGGCCGGTGGCGGCGACGGGCGGTACATGCTCGGCCCGCTCGAGGTGGAGGTGGCCGACGGCGTGGCGCGTCTGGTGGAGGGCGGCTCGATCGCGGGCTCGACGCTCACCCTGGACCGCGCGTTCCGGCGGGCGGTCACCGTCGACCGGCTGCCGGTGCAGGACGTCGTCGCGGCCATTTCGGTCAACCCGGCGAAGCTGCTGGGCGTCTACGACCGCGTGGGCTCCCTGGAGCCCGGCAAGGACGCCGACCTGGTGCTGCTGGACGCGGACTTCGCCCTCAAGGGCGTGATGCGTCGTGGCGAGTGGGTGGTCGATCCCCAACTGGGGTGATTCATTCGCTTGTTGACGCAAGGCGGTCGGTCCGGGGGACTGGGCCGACCGCCGCTGATTTGGCATGATCGAGCCTCCGCACACGCCAGACGGCAAGCGCCATCCGGAACCCCTGGACCACGCAGCGCACCGTCACCTTCGAGGGAGGTCCCCAGGTGATCCTGACGGTCACGCTGAACACCGCTCTCGACATCACCTATCGCGTGCGCGCGCTGAGGCCGCGCGGCTCGCACCGGGTGACCGAGGTCGCCGAACGCCCTGGCGGCAAGGGGCTGAACGTGGCCCGGGTGCTCGCCGCACTCGGCCACGAGGTGACCGCCACGGGCTTCGCGGGCGGCGCGACGGGACGTTCCGTCCGTGACGGGCTCGGCCGCACGCCGGGCGTGGTGGACGCGCTCGTCCCGGTCGAAGGCGCGACCCGGCGCACGATCGCGGTCGTCGACCGGACGACCGGCGACACCACCCAGTTCAACGAGCCGGGCCCGGTGATAACCCCCGCCGAGTGGGCCGCGTTCCTGAAGACGTACGGGGATCTGGTGCCCTCGGCCACGGCGGTGGCCCTGTGCGGCAGCCTGCCGCCGGGCGTGCCGGTGGGTGCGTACGCCCAACTGGTGCGCACCGCACGCGCGGCGGGGGTGCCTGTGCTGCTGGACACGAGCGGTGAGCCGTTGCGCCGCGGCGTCGCCGCGCGCCCGGACGTGGTCAAGCCGAACGCCGAGGAACTGGCCGAACTCACCGGCTCCCACGAGCCGTCGCAGGCCACCCGGGACGCCCGTCGGCGCGGGGCCCACACGGTGGTCGCCTCGCTGGGCGCGGAGGGTCTGCTCGCCGTGAACGCGGAGGGCCGCTGGCGTGCCGCCCCGCCGCGCCGGTTCCAGGGCAACCCGACGGGTGCCGGCGACTCGGCGGTCGCGGGCCTGCTGTCGGGTCTGGTGGAACGCCTGTCGTGGCCCACCCGCCTGGCCCGGGCGGTGGCCCTGTCCGCGGCGACCGTACTGGCGCCGACGGCGGGCGAGTTCGACCGGCGGATCTATGAGGAGTTGCTGGAGCAGATCACTGTCACCGGGGAGGCGACGGCGGCCTGACGGCCCCGGCACACGGCCCCTCGCGGCGTCTAGCCGTTGAGGCCCGTCAGGTAGAACTGGTCCAGGTAGGCGTTGCACTGGTTCCCGTTGACGCAGCCCAGCTCGATGGTGTTCGTGCCCTTGTTCAGGTTGACCTGGGCCCAGGTGGTCTGCCAGCCCTTCTCCCAGTCGCCCGCGGGCTGCCCGCTGAAGTTCTTCATGTTCAGCGGCTGGGTGTTGGGCGTGCCGTTGACCGTGAGCGTCCCGTTGGCGTCCACACCGGGGATGTCGTACCGGACGTACAACCGGTAGCCGCCCTTCTCAGGCGCGTCGACACTCCAGGTGACCTTGGCCCCGACCTGGTTGAAGCCGGTCACGTAGATGCCGCCGTCGGACTTGGCGCCCTTCACGTCGGAGGCGAGTGCCGTACCGCCTTCCAGCCGCAGCGCCTTCGCGTCGACCTTCGGCAGGTCACCGGCGGTCGCGGAGGCGGACGCCGACGCGCTCGAGGAGGCGCTGTGCGAGGCCGCCGGGCTGTTCGACGGGCCGCCCGCCGCGTTCTTGTCGTCGTCCGAGTTGCCGCCGATCATGGCGACCGAGATGCCGATCACCACCGCGGCGACCACCGCGATCGCACCGATCAGCAGGCCCTTGGTGTTCGGGCCCCGGCCCCGTCCGCCGCCTCCCCCGCCGACCGGGGTCTGACGGGTCGTGGGCGCGGCCCCCGGCACGGTCTCGGGCGCGGCGTAGTGCGCGTTCGGCTGGCCGTAGGCGGTCTGGCCGTACGTCTGCTGCTGCTGCTGCGGGACCTGGCCGTAGGCGGCCGTCGCGGGCTGCGGCTGCGGCTGGCCGTACTGGCGCTGCCCGACCGCACGCACTCTGTTGACGGAGCCCGGGTAGCCGTAACCGCCTGTGGGCGGCTGTGCGCCGTTGGCCTGACCGTCGGCGTAGAGATAGCCGAACGGATCCTCGTCCTCGGGCGTGCTCGCGCCGTTGTTGCCGGCCGTCATCCCTAGGTCTCCTCAGCAGGTGCGGGTCCAGATGCATACGGGGCTGAATGGCGAGCCTACCCGTTCCGCGGACCCCACACGGATGTTCTTCCCGTCACCCATACGCCGACCTGCGGCCTAACCGGCGCGCCGATGCTGTTTGGGACGAGATCGTTTCTCTACGTACATGCGTTCGTCAGCGGATTTCAACACTTCGTCCGCCGTCATTCCACAGTGCGCCCAGCCGATGCCGAAACTCGCGCCGACCCGCATGGCGCGGCCGTCGACCCGGATCGGCTGGATGATCTCGTTGCGCAGGCGCACCGCGAGGTCCTGGGCGTCGGCCTTGCCGAGCCCGTTGGCGAGGACGACGAACTCGTCGCCGCCGAGCCGGGCGACCGTGTCCCCGTCGCGCACGCCGCGGCTGAGCCGCCGGGCGACCTCGATGAGGACGGCGTCGCCCGCGTTGTGCCCGAACCGGTCGTTGATCGACTTGAAGCCGTCGAGGTCGCAGAAGAGCACCGCGAGCCCCTTGGTGCCGTCGTCGGTGTCACCGTCCGGGGCGACGGTGTGCACATGGTGGTCGAAGGCGTCGTACGGGCCCGGGGCGGCATGGAAGTCGAAGGTGTGCCCGGGGCCGTCGAACGCCGGGTGACCCACCCCGTGATCCCCGTACGCGGCGTCCAGGGAGTCCGCCGCGCCCAGCGGCAGGGACTGCGGGCGCTGGCAGAGACGGGCGGACAGCCGAGAGCGCAGCTCGGCGGAGTTGGGCAGACCGGTGAGCGAGTCGTGCGAGGCCCGGTGGGCGAGCTGTAGCTCGCGGCGCTTGCGCTCCTCTATGTCCTCGACGTGGGTGAGCAGGAAGCGGGGCCCGTCGGCGGCGTCCGCGACGACGGAGTTGCGCAGGGAGACCCAGACATAGGTGCCGTCCCGGCGCCCGAGCCGCAGCTCGGCCCGCCCGCCCTCGGCGGAGGTCCGCAGCAGTGTGCCTATGTCCTCGGGGTGCACCAGATCGGAGAAGGAGTAGCGGCGCATGGCGGAGGCGGGCCGGCCCAGCAGACGGCACAGCGCGTCGTTGGTCCGCAGGATGCGCCCGTGCTGCTCGCCGCCCATCTCGGCGATGGCCATGCCGGAGGGGGCGTACTCGAAGGCCTGCCGGAAGGACTCCTCGCTGGCGCGCAGAGCCTGCTGCTCCCGCTCCAGGCGGACCAGGGCCCGCTGCATGTTGGCCCGCAGCCGTGCGTTGCTGATCGCGATGGCGGCCTGGAAGGCGTACATCTGCAGCGCCTCCCGGCCCCAGGCCCCGGGCCGCCGCCCGTTGCGCGGCCGGTCGACGGATATGACCCCGATGAGCTCACCGCAGGAGCCCTGCACGCCCGGCGTGTACATGGGCGCGAAGAGGCGGTCGGAGGGGTGCCACTCGTCCTCGAAGCGGGGCTCGGGACCGTCGGTGTGCCACTGCGGCACATCGTCCTCGTCGAGGATCCAGCCCTCGGTGTGGGATATGAACCTGAGGTCGCCCCAGGCCTCGCCCATGCCCAGCCGGCGCTCCCAGGCAGCGCGGGAGCCGACCCGTCCGGTGATCAGCGACTCCGCGGCGGAGTTCCCGGCGAATGCCGCGACGACGAGGTCGCCGTCCGGGCGTACGAGGTTGACGGCCGCCAGCTCGTAGCCGAGACCGGTCACGATGCCGTCGGCGACGGTCTGCAGTGTGTCGGCCAGGCTGCGGGCGGTGTTCATGTCCGCCATGACCTGATGCAGCTGCCGCAGGGTCGCAAGGCGGACATACGGCTCCGACTCGGTCTCCATTCGCCCTCCCCTCGAGGTCTCGCAGCAACTCCAGGGACGCGTCGGCGTACTACGGTTCTCCCGGTTTCCCTAGGTGCGCTACTCGGCGTACTCCGCGCGTAGCGTCGTGCAGCGTCCCCGCCACTGAATCACAGCGCGCTCCCCACTAGGTACACAGGGTCAACAAATAACGGCCCCTGTGACTCAAGTCACAGTGAAAGATGAACAATTGAGTGGTGATTCCGCGTTTTCTCTGTGCGTTTACAGAACACAATTGAGCGCCTGTGCAGATCTTGTGATCATACGCGCCAACGGAGTGCGGTCCAGAGTCTGTTGAGTTTACGGCACGCCTCCCGTCGCGGCCGGTCCGGGGTGCGCGCAGGCCTCCCGCAGCGCCCCGGGGCGTCCGCCGGCGTCCGCCGATGGTCCTAGGTCGCGGTTCGGGCCCGGGCCCGATGTGCGGGTTCGCGGGCGCCGACTAGCGTTCCCGACGTGCTGAAGGCTCCCCCTGCCACGCCCGTGCCCGTCGTACCGCCCGCCCCCGGGCATGCTGAGGGGGTGAGCAACGACGAGTTCCGCGCCGCCATGTCCCGGCTTGCCGCGGGTGTGGTCCTGGTGACCTCGCGCGAGCCGGCGCTGGACCCCGAGGGGCCCGGCGCCGAGGACGTCGGCATGACCGCAACCGCTTTCATGTCGGTGTCCCTGGACCCGCCCCTGGTACTGGTCAGCCTGCGCGAGGGTTCCCGTATGGACGACCTCCTCGCCGAACAGCCCCTGTGGGCCGTCTCGGTGCTCGCGGAGAGCCAGCGGCACATCGCGGGCCGGTTCGCCATGAAGGGCCGCATCAGCGACCGGCTCCTGTTCGAGGACATCCCGTACGTCCGCGGGGAAACCTCCGACGCCCTCCTGGTCGGCGGTGCGCTGGCGACCCTGGAGTGCCGTACGGAGCAGCGCGTGGCGGCCGGCGACCACACCCTGGTCATCGGCCGCGTGCTCGGCGCCCGGGTACCGAGTGCGGAAGGCGGGCCGCTGATGTACTTCCGGGGCCGCTACCGGCATCTGGGTTGAGGGAGTTCGCCTTCCCCGGACGCCCGGTGAAGGCATGGAGAATTCGCTTTCCCGCTCCGCCGTTTTCCGTCGCGAATTCGAAAAGGAGCCTTTTAACTCCAGTCCCGCCCCGACCGGCCGCGCTTGGTTTCGGAGCGCTGCTTCTTCTCGCGCAACCGGCGCTCGTTGATCCCCCGGGGGATGCGGGTCGCCCTCCTGGGTCTGGGTGGTGGCGCCGTCGCCTCGGCGAGCAGCGAGGCGAGGCGTACGGCGGCGGCCTCGCGGTTGCGCCACTGCGAACGGTGCTCGGAGGCGCGCACGGTGACGACTCCGTCGACCAGCCGCCCCGCCAGCCGCTCGAGGGCCCGCTCCTTCCACACCGGGGGCAGCGCCTCGGTCCTCGCTAGGTCGAAACGCAGCTCGACCTGCGTGTCACTGGTGTTGACGTGCTGCCCGCCCGGCCCCGACGACCGCGAGAAACGCCACATGAGCTCGGCCTCGGGAAGCGAGACGGAGCCGCGGATGGTGTACGGACCGGACATGCCCCCATGGTCGCGCGGACCCGCGGCCCGCGTCACGCGAATATCGCCGGCGCCCGGCGCCGCCCGAGACCGCAGGTAAAGAAAGTAAAGAGATGCGGAACCATCAGGACCCCTCTTGGCGTTGATACCGGTAGCTGTAGCTTCGTCCCCGTACGAAGCCAGCGCACAAGTACCGCACCGCGTACGCGACCGAGGGAAGGGACTCCCAACAATGGCTGTAAGCCTGTCCAAGGGTGGCAACGTCTCGCTCACCAAGGAGGCTCCGGGCCTGACCGCCGTCACCGTGGGCCTCGGCTGGGACGTCCGCACCACCACCGGCACGGACTTCGACCTCGACGCCTCGGCGATCGCGGTCAACAACGAGGGCAAGGTCTACTCCGACGCCCACTTCGTCTTCTTCAACAACAAGCAGACCCCCGACAACACGATCGTGCACACCGGTGACAACCGCACGGGTGAGGGCGCTGGCGACGACGAGGCGATCAACGTCAACCTGGCGGCCCTCCCGGCCGACATCGATAAGATCGTCTTCCCGGTCTCCATCTACGACGCGGAGTCCCGCTCGCAGAACTTCGGCCAGGTCCGCAACGCCTACATCCGGATCGTGAACCAGGCCGGCGGCCAGGAGATCGCCCGCTACGACCTCTCCGAGGACGCGGCCACCGAGACCGCCATGGTTTTCGGCGAGCTGTACCGCAACGGCGCGGAGTGGAAGTTCCGCGCCGTCGGCCAGGGCTACGCCTCGGGCCTGGTCGGCATCGCCCAGGACTTCGGCGTCAACGTCTGACATCCCGCAGCAGGCCTGAGCGGGAGCCCCGGCGCGCCGGGGCTCCCGTCTGTCCTCCCGGAGCGCCGGGTCCCAGCTTCCCGAAGGCGCGCCGCCGGGTGCGCGATACGTTGGCTCTGTGATCCTCGAGCCCCTCCGCCTCACCCGCGACCACGACATCCCGGCGCCGCTGCTCACCGAACTCACCGCGCTCTACGCGTCCAACCGCGACTTCCACGCGCTCAGCGGTGACTTCCCCGACCCGGCCGACATCCGCCCGGAGCAGGTGGCGACGGCGCTGGCCGGGGAGGTGGTCAACCCGGACGTGGAGGTCCTCCTCGCCCGCAGTGCCGGGCGCCTGGCGGGAGTCGCGATCACTCTCGCCCACCACCCGGACCCGGCCGATCCGGACCCCTGGATCGGCCTGCTGATGGTGGACGCGGGCTTGCAGAGGCAGGGACACGGCCGGCGGCTGGTGTCCCTGGTCGAGGACCGTTTCCGGGCGGCGGGTCGCACCGCTCTACGTCTTGCGGTGCTGGAGAACAACCCCAGGGCGCTGGCCTTCTGGACGGCACTCGACTACGAGACGATCGCCCGCCGGCCGGACCTGCAGCACGGCCGCCCCTGCTTCGTGATGCGCAAAGAGCTGTAAGGAACCCCCGTCACCGTCGCGTCCTGGGTCGAGGCCACCGACGTAGACCAGTCCCCGGAACGGGTGTCTCCCGTCTCCGGCGGGTGGGCCGGAGACGGGAGGGACCGCTTACTGGCCGGTGAGGAACTCGTCCCTGGAGAGGGGGCGGTTCACGATGCGGATGTCACCGACATTGCCGTGGAAGACCATGTCGATGGCGCCCGCGTACGCGTGGCCACCCACCAGCCAGGGCAGTCCGAGCGAGGTGATGCCCTGCGACACCCGGCTCGGGTTGTCGGCGACCGGGGCGCCCTCGACGTACAGCCTCGTGTAGCGGCCATCGTTGACCACCGCGAGGTGCCACCACTTGAGCTCCACCAGGCCGTGACCCCAGTTGGTCGTCGGGTAGGTGTTGTTCAGCGGGTAGTGGTTGAACTGCGGCTCGCGGCCGTTGTTCGAGATGGAGAGCTGGGCCAAGGGCTCGCCCGGGTCGGTGTTCTTGCCGTGCTTGCCGGCGTCTCCGGCCGAGCCCCGGCGGCTGAGTATCGACGCCCAGCCGTTCTTGCCGGCGTCCCAGTCCAGCGGCATCATCACGAACGTCTCGATGGTGTACCCGCTCTTGAACGTCTCGGCGTTCAGCGGAGCCTTCTCCCCCGTGGTCAGGTACGCGCCGTGAAGCGGGTTCCTGCCACCGACGAACTTCAGGCTCGCGTGCGCGGGCTGGTCGGGGTGGTGGTCGGCGGACCAGGTCAGCGCGTCGGCGGCCGTGCCCGGCAGGGTCACCACCGTCAGGTCGTTGCCCTTGCCGGACAGGTCGTGGATCGTCTGGCCCGCGGTGAGCGAGGTGCCGGGCGCGCCCTGGCCGTCGAAGCGCCAGTACGCCAGCGTGCCCTTCACCAGCTCCTTGCTCGCCGGGCGGGCGGGCCGGACCGCGACCGGGGCGAAGCTCGCGAACCGCTCGTCGAAGTCGATCGCCATCGAGAAGTTGTCGACCGGGCCGGTGACCTGGGCGATCTCGGCGGCCAGCTCGGTGCGGGACTCCGGGTCCTGGGCCAGGATCCACGGGTTGATCGTCTCGACGTCGATCGTGTTGCGGGCCAGGTCGAAGTGGTACAGCCGGATCATGCCACCACCGCCGAAGTACCGGTTCTGGTAGTTCGTGATGTGCATGTGCACGTCGTTGCCGGAGGCGTTCTTCTGCGTCATGCGCCCGGGTGGCCAGTAGTGGCCGTTGAGGGTCAGGAAGACCTGGTCGTTCTCATTGATCAGCTTGTCCCACATCGCCTGACCGTTGCCCACGATCACGGCGTTGTTCTCCGGGTCGCCGGACTCGTACGGGAAAACGTTGTCATCGTACGGCGAGGCGACGATGTCGTGAGACGTGACGATCACCGGCATCTTCGGGTGGGCCTTGATGACCTTGTTCGCCCACGCGTAACCCTGGTCGGTGGTCCGCCAGTCCAGGGCCAGCAGCAGCCACGAGCGGCCGGCGGCCTGGAAGATGTGCGCCGTGTTGTAGCCGGTCTCGTCCGACCCGGCGAAGGTCTTCGAGTGCCGGAACCGCTGGGGGCCCATGGTCTGGAGGTAGGGCGTGTCGCCGCGGCTGTCGTCGCCCGAGACGTCGTGGTTGCCGGCCAGCACGCTGTACGCGGCACCGTGCGCGTCCAGCACAGCGAACGCCTTGTCTACCTCCTGGAACGACAACGGGTCGGCGTCCTGCGTCAGGTCACCGAGGTGCGCCATGAACACGATGTTGTTGTCGGCGGTCCCGCTGTTTTCGATGATGTAGCGGAACGACTCCTCCTGCGGCGTCCGGTTGACGCTGTCCTGGGAGCCCCAGTACAGGAACTGGGTGTCGGGCATCACCGCGAGGGTGAACTGGAGGGCGGTCTGATCCGGTCTCCACGTGCCGGCCTTGCCGGTCTTGGCGGCGTCCGCGGCGAAGGCGGGCGACGCGCCGACTCCTACGGCTGCCGCTCCCGCACCGGCCAGCGCCGCGTTGCGCAGAAAGCCGCGCCGGCTCTGCCCGGTCGTGTCGTGTGACGGAGTATCACCGTGAATGGACATAGGGGCCCTTCCCGGGTCGATGGTTCAAACAGCAACGACGCTAGTCAGAAGCGACCCAAGGCGGGCAGACGCCAGATGACGAACGAAGACCGAGTGTCTGTCCGGGACTAAAAGCTCGCGACAAGTGATGCCCACAAGCTGATCTCTTGCTGAGCACGCGGTGACCGACAAGGAACCGGGGCCCAGGCCATGCGAGTCCGCCTAGGCGTGTGACGGTCTCCCATCCCCGTACAGCCAGTCCCGCCAGATCGCGCGGAAGTCCTTGCCCGGCGCCTTCTTCTCGACGTACGCGGTGAAGTCGGCGGTGCTCGCGTTCCCAAGACGGTGGGTGGCGGCCCAGCCCTGGATGATCCCGTAGAAGGCGTCGTCGCCGACGGTCTGGCGGATCTTGTGGAGGACCATCGCGCCACGCTCGTAGACGGGTTTGTCGGAGACGTGCGCGGCGCTCGGCGGCCTCCCGGGCGGAAACGCCCAGATCGCCTCGTCGTCAGCCGGGTCGTCGTAGTAGTCGCCCCGGTCGAGCGCTTCGAAGATCTGCTGGACCGTGTCGCCGCCGTGGTCCTCCTGCCACAGCCACTCCGCGTAGGTCGCGAAGCTCTCGTTGAGCCACATGTCCTGCCAGCTCTCCGGTGTGACGGAGTCGCCGTACCACTGGTGGGCGAGCTCATGGACGAGGGTCTCGGTGTCGGGGGGGCCCGGGAAGACCGGACGGGTCTGGGCCTCCAGGGCGTACCCGGCGTCCTCCGGCCGGTCCACGATGGCGCCGGTGGAGGAGAAGGGGTAGGGGCCGAAGTTGCGCTCCTCCCACTCCAGGATCTCCGGGATCTTCGCCAGGACATCTCGGCTCGCCCGCGACTGGGTCGGGTCGATGGCGACGTACACGGGCAGGCCGTTGCGCAGGGTGGAGCGGGTGACGGCGTAGTGCCCGATCGCGACCGTGGCGAGATAGCTCGCCATCGGCTGTGCGGTGCGCCAGGCATAGGTGGTGCGGTCGTTCTTCGTCGTCTCGCTCGTCAACTCGCCGTTGGAGACCGCCTGGAGCCCCTTGGGGACGGTGATCGTGATGTCGTACGTGGCCTTGTCGGACGGGTGGTGGTTGCCGGGGAACCACGCCATCGAGCCGGTCGGCTCACCGAGCGCCAGCGCGCCGTCGGCGGTCCTCAGCCAGCCCTCCTTCGAGCCGTCCGGGTCGGTGATCGTCTCGGGGGTGCCCGCATAGCGCACCGTCGTGCTGAACGTCTCGCCCTTGTCGAGGTCCCCGGCCGGGCGCACGGTCAGCTCCTGGTCCGCACGGCTCCAGCGCGCCGCACGGCCCTCGACCGAGACGCCGGCCACGTCGAGCCCCTTCAGGTCGAGGTCGAACGCGGACAGGTCGCGGGTCGCGCGTGCCGTGATCACCGCCTTGCCGGTGAGGTGACGGCGGCCCGGGTCGTAGTCCAGGGTGAGGGCGTAGTGGGTGACGTCGTACCCGCCGTTGCCCATCCTCGGGAAGTACGGGTCGCGCAGACCGGATCCGCCGGGCGTACCGCGCACACCGCCGTCGCACGCGGCGAGCGCCAGCGCCAGGACGACGGACGGGACAAGCCGTACGGATCGGGACATGCCCGAGATCTTATGGGGCGGCCCACGACGGCGCGGGCGACCACGGCGTGACACCATCGCCCCGTGCTCGACATCGGCTACGCCCTCTCCAATCGCTTCCCCGACCCCCCGCAGACCGACTACCGCCGCGCGGACGTCCACGCGCTGCGGCACGACCTGTTCTGCGGTGACGTCTACCTGGCGGACACGGAGGCGGACCGCGAGCTGTCCACAGCCTGGGGATGGGTGCCGGTGCTCGACTTCGCGTGGGCGCTGTGCGACATCGCCGAACGACTCGACCGCGACCCCCTCGGCAGCCGGGCCGCACGGCCGCAGCACGCGGAGCTGGACTTCACCGAGTCTCCCGACCGCCTGCTCTTCGAGCGCCGCTTCGGCTGGGTGGACATCGAGGCGGAGTGGCTCCCGGCGGCCGAGCCCCCGCTGACCTTCTCCCACACCGAAGTGCGCCGGGAGGCCCGCGACTTCCTGCACGACCTGATCGCCGACCTCACCGACCTGCACGAGGACCTCGGCGAGAACCCGGCGATCTGGACGCTTCAGGCCCGTTTCCCGAGGATGCGCCAGGCGCCGCGTCGATAGGGCACGGTCCGTCCGCCCCCTTCTTTCCTGGTCCGCGGGGCAGGCCGTAGGTGATTGTCAGTGGCGCAGGGCACGATGGGGGGCATGGTGCGAGGCGACCGGGTGGTGAAGACGGCGCGGCGGCCCGAGATCCGGCTGCCGGAGCTCGTGGCTTTCGAGGACAGCGTCCTGGAGCCGGACGGGGACTACGACGGGCTCGAGTTCCAGGACGCGGACTTCGCAGGCCAGGACGGCGGGGGCGCCCGGTTCATGGACTGCGCGCTGACGGGCTGCGCCCTGGACGAGACGCAGCTGCGCCACGCGCGCGTGCTGGACTCCGTACTCACGGGTGTACGGGGCGTGGGTACGGACCTCGCTGAGGCGAGTCTGCGCGACGTGGAGCTGGTGGACGCCCGGCTCGGCGGGGTGCAGCTGCACGGCGCGGTGCTGGAGCGTGTGCTGGTGCGCGGCGGCAAGATCGACTATCCGAATCTACGCAAGGCACGGCTCAAGGACGTCGTCTTCGAGAGCTGTGTCCTGATCGAGCCGGACTTCGCAGGCGCCCGGCTGGAGCGGGTCGAGTTCGTGGACTGCGTCCTGAAGGGAGCCGATCTCACGGCGGCGACGCTGGTGGACGTGGATCTGCGCCGCGCGGCGGAGCTGGACATCAACCGCGGGATCGACCGCCTGTCCGGCGCGGTGATCAGCCATGCCCAGCTCCTGGACCTGGCCCCCGTGCTGGCGGCGGAGATGGGCGTGCGGGTGGCGGGGGACGACTGAGGCGGGGGCTCCACCCAGGCCCGGCGCTCCTACGCCTGACGCCCGAACTGCGCCAGCGCCGCGTCCGTCAGCCGGTACACCGTCCACTCGTCCTGCGGACGGGCGCCCAGTGCCTCGTAGAACTCGATCGCCAGCCGGTTCCAGTTCAGGACCGACCACTCCAGGCGCTCATAGCCGCGCTCCACACAGATACGCGCCAGTTCCCTCAGGAGTGCCTTGCCGTACCCGGCGCCGCGGGCCTGCGGGCGGACATAGAGGTCCTCCAGGTAGATACCGTGCACGCCCCGCCAGGTGGAGAAGTTCAGGAACCACAGCGCGAAGCCAACGACCTCGCCACCCTCCTCCACGACATGCGCGAACGCCGCCGGGCGCTCACCGAACAGGGCCTCGTGGAGCTGTTCCTCGGTGGCCCGCGCCTCGTCGAGGGCCTTCTCGTACTCGGCCAGTTCGCGGATCAGGGTATGGATGACGGGGACGTCGGCGGGGGTCGCGGTGCGTATCACCGTCGCAGTCTCACACAGAACGGGCGGGACCCGCAGGCCCCGCCCGTCCTCTCAGCCGCCGGTCAGCGCGGCACTCACCGTCAGACCAAGCACGGCGGACACGGCAAGCACCGCCGCCCATGCCTGTCTCCCGCGACACCTCTCGATCCGGTCAGCGGACAACCGCCCGTGTCGGTCCGCTCACTGCGGATCCGTCCTTGTGACCCGTGCGGTGCGCGGTCACCTTCACGGTGATCTTCTTGTCCTTCTGCGCCGACTTCAGCACCAGCGAGGACCTGGTCGCCCCGCTGATCGCCCTGCGGTCCGCGTACCACTGGTAGGAGTAGGACACGGCGGCCGGACTCCAGGTCCCGGCAGACGCCTTCAGGGTCCGTCGATTCCCCCCAAGTCAACGGCCGGTAAAGCACGTCGGGAGGATCCTCGCGCACAGGACCGACACATCACCCGCGAGATTTTGATGAGGGGACCCGAAACGATGCGCCAACTCCCTTGAGTGGCAGGTTCCTTCAGTGCCGCCCGGCCACTCGGTCGGCGAACTGGGCCAGCTTCGAGGACTCGGCGCTGTGCGTGGTCCGTTCACGCCGGTCCGCCGTGCGATAGGTGGCGTACATACCGTGCACACCGAGCCACCGCAGGGGCTCCGGCTCCCACTTGCGCACCCGGTGGTTCACCCAGGGCAGTGTGGTCAGCCCGGTCGCACCCGCCTGGCCCGAGTCCTGCCGGACGAGGTCGCGCAGTGTGCGGGCGGCGAGGTTCGTGGTGGCGACGCCCGAGCCGACGTAACCGCCCGCCCAGCCGAGGCCGGTCGACCGGTCCAGGGTCACCGTGGCGCACCAGTCGCGCGGCACTCCCAGCACACCCGACCAGGCGTGGGCCACGTTCACCCCGGCCAGCGACGGGAAGAAGCGGATCAGGATGTCGTACAGCGCCTCGACGGTGGCCGGCTGCGTACGGCCGTCGTTGTCCGTGCGGGAGCCGAAGCGGTAGGGGACGCCGCGGCCGCCGAGTGCGATCCGGCCGTCGGCGGTGCGCTGCGCGTACATGTACGCGTGCGCCATGTCGCCCAGCGTCTCGCGCCCCTCCCAGCCGATCCGCGCCCACTGCTCGTCGGTGAGCGGCTCGGTCGCGATCATCGAGGAGTTCATGGGGAGCCAGGTGCGCTTCTGGCCCTTCAGCGACGCGGTGAAGCCCTCGGTGCAGCGCAGGATGTAGGGCGCCCGGACCGTGCCGTACGGCGTCACCGCGTGCTTCGGACGGATCTCCGTGACCGGTGTGCACTCGTGGATCGTGACTCCGAGCGCCTCGACGGCCGCCGCGAGACCCTTGACCAGCTTGACCGGGTGTAGCCGTGCCCCGTGCGGGGTCCAGGACGAGCCGACCGCGTCGGCGACCCTGATGCGCTCGGCGGTCTCCCGGGCGCCGTACAGCTCGCGGTCCTTCTCGCCGAACGACAGCTCGTGCTCGTGGAACGCCTTCAGCCGGGCGAGCTGCGCGGGCGTGTAGGCCACCTCCAGGACGCCGCCGACATGCACGTCCGCGTCGATGTCCTCCTCCCGGGTGACCCGCACGACCTCGGCGACGGTCTCGTTCATCGCCTGCTGCAGCCGTACGGCGGCCTCGTGTCCGTGCAGCGCCGCGTACCGGTCGCGGCCCGCGACGCCGTTGTAGAGCCAGCCCCCGTTGCGTCCGGAGGCGCCGTAGCCGCAGAACTTCTGCTCCAGCACGGTGATGCGCAGGAAGGGCGCGGCCTTCTTCAGGTAGTACGCGGTCCACAGACCGGTGTAGCCGCCACCGACGATGACGACGTCGGCGGACCCGTCCCCGGCGAGGGGCTCCCGCTGGGCGGGGATGCCGTCGTCGGCATACCAGAAGGAGACGCCGCCGTTGACGGCGCTGCTCACTACGCTGCTCATGTGCCGGACGTTAACTCCTGAGGACGGCCAGTGTCTCCTTCGGATTCCATGGTTTTCCGCGGCCCCGGGTCAGCGGACAGCACGCGAGACCGATCAGCACCGCGATGAAATGCCCGAAATCGGTGAACGTGGGCGAGGCGGTGAGGGGGACGGTGTACACCAGCAGCACGACCGCCAGATAGGCGTACCGCCAGGGCACCGCGATCCGGTACGTGAGCACGGCGACCGCTCCGGCCAGTGCGTAACTCACCCCGATGTCCAGCGTGTTGGCCGCAGACTCCGGGGCCGCCCCGTCCCGTATGGCCTGCAGCAGCGCGCCCTCGCCGGCGAGTGTGGCCAGCACGTGCGCGGCGACGCACACGGCCAGCCAGCGCGCGGTGCCCAGCCAGCGCTCCGCCTGCGCGTGGAAGACCGTGTAGAGCGCGGCGCAGGGCAGCCAGTGCCCGCCGTCGATCCACATCGCGCTGCTGATGAACGCGCGCACCGGGTCGGACGACAGCTGGTTGATGTTGGTGGACCGGTGCCGCAGGAAGTTCTCCTCGAACTGCGGCGGCATGTGGTGCAGGACCACGGTGGTGACGAACAGGATCAGCAGCCAGACGTAGGTGCCCGGGGCGCTGCGGACGTAGGCAGCCACCGCCGCCACCCCGCGTCTGATTCGTATGGCCCTGTACACATACGCAAGTATGGTCGGGAAGGTGATCGACATGCCTCGCGAGCAGGCCACCTCACAGTGGAAATTCAGCGGTGTGGCGGGACGCCCCGCACAGTCGACCGCCGGCCGGGTCCGGCGCGGCCCCCACGGGCCGACTCCCGGGGCACACACGGCGATCGGCCTTGAGGGGACGCGCCACGGCCGATGCAGACACGCCGCCGGATGGCCGATCCGGCTTTCAACGGCCCATCCAGTCATAGCGTACAGAATATGACGAAACGCAATACCGCCTATCTCCTGTGCACCACCGCGCTCATCGGGTCGGGACTCAGTTGCTCGGCCGCCACCGCCGCGGGCCCCATGACCCACATGGTGCGTCCCGGGGACTCGCTTCAGAAGGCCGTGGACGCCGCCGGGCCCGGCGACACCATCGTCCTCGCCTCCGGCACCTACCGTGAGAGCGTCCGGGTGACCAAGTCCGGGCTGACCCTGCGCGGCACGGGGAAAACCGTGATCGCGCCGGCCGCATCCTCCTCGAACGCCTGCGCGCGAGCCGGTAGCGGCATCTGCGTCGAGGGGACGAACGGCCACCCGGCCGACAACGTCACCATCGAGTCACTGACTCTGTCCGGCTTCTCCAAGAACGGACTGTGGTCGTCGCGGGCGGACGGGCTGACGGTCCGCCAGGTGACCGCCGAGAAGAACGGTCAGTGGGGCATCTCGCAGGAACGTTCCACCCGCGGCACGTTCGTCGACAACACCCTCCGGGACAACGGGAACGCGGGACTGTATCTCGCCAACACGTTCACGACCGAGGCAGGAGCCACGGACACCCGCGGGACGCTGATCGGACGGAACCGTCTGCAGGGCAACCGGATCGGCATCACCCTCAAGCGCCTCAGAAACCTGACCGTCGCGACCAACGACATGACCGCGAACTGCGCGGCGGTATTCGTCATCGGTGACGAGAACAAACCGCGGGCCGGGGCCCTGACCCTGAGCGACAACTACATCCACAAGAACAACAAGCTCTGCCCGAAGACCGCCCGGGTGCCTGTCGTCCAAGGCGCCGGGATCGTCCTGACGGGCGGCACCGAGAACATCCTGATGACGCGCAACACGATCACCGACAACGTCGGCAATTCCCCCTTCTCGGGCGGCATCGTGCTCTTCAAGAGCTGGTTGGGTGTCCCCAACGAACGGAACCAGGTCATCGGCAACACGCTGCAGCGCAACTCCCCGGCGGACCTCGTCAAGGCGGACACCGGAAAGGGCAACACCTTCCAGGGCAACTCCTGCCGGGCCTCCAAGCCCGCGGGACTGTGCTGACCCGGCCGGCGACCGGCCGCGGACCAGAGAGGAAAAGCAGCACATGACGACCGCAACCACCGCCCCGCCGACGACCGCGAACCCTGCGCCCCCGCCGTCCATGCGGCTGAGGGAACTCGTCTTCGGGGCCGCGTGCGCCGCCGCCCTCCGCGCGGCGGCCCGCCTGGGCGTCGCCGACGCCCTCGGCGACGCACCGATGCGCGCGGAGGACCTCGCGGCCGCCGTAGGGGCCGAGCCCAAGCCGCTGCGACGGCTGCTGCGAGCCCTGTCCTGCTACGGCGTCTTCACCGAGCACGAGGACGGCACCTTCACGCACACCGACATGTCCCGGCTGCTGCGCGAGGACGACCCGAACAGCCTGCGCAACATCTCCCTGTGGTGCACCGAGCCGTGGACCTGGGAGGCATGGCCGCGTCTCGACCAGGCCGTACGCACCGGCCGGAACGTCGTACAGGACCTGTACGGCAAGGAGTTCTTCGTCTATCTCAACGAGGACGCCCCGGAGTCGGCCGACGTCTTCAACCGGGCCATGACGACCTCCAGCAAGCAGTCCGCGCAGGACGTCGCCGAACTCCTCGACCTGTCGGGAAGCTCGTCGGTGGCGGACATCGGCGGCGGCCAGGGCCACGTGGTGGCCAGCCTGCTGGAGAAGTACCCGTCGATGCGGGGCACCCTGCTCGATCTGCCCCGCGTGGTGGAGAAGGCGGACCCGCGGCTGCGCCCGGGAGGCGCGCTCGCGGACCGCGTCAGCATCGTGCCCGGCGACTGCCGTACGTCCATCCCGGTTCATGCGGATGTGTACATCATCAAGAACATCCTGGAGTGGGACGACGAGAGCACCGCCCGGACGCTGCGCAACGTCATCGAGGCGGGCGGCCCCAAGGCGCGGGTCGTGGTCATCGAGAACCTCGTCGACGACACCCCCTCCATGCGGTTCAGCACCGCCATGGACCTCTTGCTGCTGCTCAACGTCGGCGGGGCCAAGCACACCACCAAGAGCATGGTCGACCGGTTGACCGCCGCGGGTCTGATCATCGACACGATCGACCCAGTCAACCCCTATCTGCACGCCTTCGACTGCACCGTCCCGGCATGAACGGCTGCGGCCGGCCCCGCGGGGCCGGCGCCCGCACACCACCGGTCGCCGGGCCCGCGCTGACGCGGGGCCGGCGACCGGTGGCCGTGCGGACGGTTCAGACTGCGGCGTTCCGCTCCCACAGATAGAAGCGCTGCGCCATGGCGTCCTTCGGGGAGCGCCAGGTCGCGGGGTCGTACGCGCTGACGTACGCCGACAACCGCTCACTGATGTCCCGGAAAGCGGGGTGCTCGGCCACCTTGGCGATGGCGGGGCCGGGCTCCCGCTCCGACTCGACGAGATGCATGTACACATCGCCGAACTGGAAGAGGCTGCGCCGGGTGACCCCGACGAGGTGCGGCAGTTCTCCCCGGTCCGAGTCCTCGAACACCTTGGCGATGTCGGGGGCTGATCCGGGGGCCATGCGGGCGACGATCAGGGCCTGGTGCATGAGCTCCTCCGTGCGGTTCAGTCGGCCAGGACCGGCGCAGGCCGTTGCCCGGCAGCGGCCTTCTCGATCTTGTCCCGGATCAGGCCCATCTGGACCTTGGAGTTCCGGTTGATGTTGTCGGTCATCCAGGCGTCGTCGACCGGTGCGTCCGGCCGCATCTCGAAGTCCTGCGTCCAGACCATCCGGGTGCCCTCGGGGACCTCCTCGTACTGCCACCGGATGTTCATGTACGCGAAGGGGCCGGGCTCGACGCGGCGGGCCTTGACGCTGAGCGAGGGGCGGTCCGTCTCCCGCTCCGAGACCCAGCTCCACACGGTGCCCTTCTCGTCGGGATGCATGGTCAGCCGGAACGTCGTCCGGTTCCCCTCACGCGAGAGCACGT
Organism: Streptomyces sp. NPDC001156; assembly: GCF_053598275.1. Classification (NCBI taxonomy): domain Bacteria; kingdom Bacillati; phylum Actinomycetota; class Actinomycetes; order Kitasatosporales; family Streptomycetaceae; genus Streptomyces; species Streptomyces sp. NPDC001156. The sequence continues at coordinate 145,858 of NZ_JBSFJX010000007.1, forward strand.
CACAGGCGGCGTACTCGCTGAACAACTGCGGCCAGTTCTCGAGGTCGTTGGTCATGTCCCAGACCAGATCGACCGGGGCGGCGATGGTGACGGCGTTCTCCGTGTGTCCGGCCATGTCAGGCTCCTGCCATGAGAGTGCTGTTGACGAGGTCGAGGAACTGTCGAGGGGTCTTGCACCGTTCCGCGTCGGGCGGCATCTGCGTGCCGTGCCGGTTCTCCAGCTCTCCCACGATGCCGAGCAGGCCGAGCGAGTCGACGCCGAGGCTGTCGAAGCCCGTGTCGTAGCACTGCTGGAGTTCCTGCGGGGCGACGGTGACCCCGGCGGCCTTCTTCATCAGGTCGGCCAGTTCTTCCAAGGTGATGCGGTCACTCATGCGGTTTCTCTCCTTTGCTCCAGGACGGCCTCAGAAGGAGGCGTCGCCGACGTCGCGCCGCAGCACGAGCGCCGAGTTCGACCCCATGAGTCCCCGGCTGAGGACCAACGCCGTGCGCAGCTCGGCGGAGCGGACGCGGCCGGTCACCAGGTCGAGGTCATGGTCGATGTCGAAGACGTTGGGGGTGGGCGGGATCAGGTCGTGCTCCATCGCGAGCACCGCGGCCGCGGTGTCCAGGACGGGCGCCGCGCAGTAGCCGCGGCCTATCGCCGTCTTGGGCGCCGTGACCGGCACGCGGCGGCCGAGGGCGTCGGCGATGGCCAGTGCCTCGGCACGATCCGCCTCGGGCACACCGAGGGCGTCGGCGAAGACGACGTCGACCTCCTCGGGGGCGCAGCCCGCCTCGTCCAGCGCACCGCGGATCGCATGGACCAGTCCCTCCCGGGACAGGTCCCAGCGGGAGGCGCCGGTGAAGGTCGCCGCGTGTCCCGCGATGGTGGCCCGTACCCGGGCACCCCGCTCACGGGCCGAGGCCGCGTCCTCCACGACGAGCATGGCGCCGCCCTCGGCGGGCACGAACCCGGAGGCCTCGGCGGTGAACGGGCGGTAGGCCCGTGCCGGGTCGTCGATGGTGCTGAGCTCCTCGTAACCGAGCTGGCAGACCATCGAGTAGGGGGCCAGCGGGGCCTCGGTCGAGCCGGCGACCATCACGTCGGTACCGCGTGCCACGGCCCGTGCGGCGTGCGCCAAGGCGTCCAGGCCGCCCGCCTCGTCGGCGGCGACGACCGAGCAGGGCCCCTTGAAGCCGCGGCGGATGGAGATCTGGCCGGTGCTCGCCGCGTAGAACCAGGCGATGGACTGGTAGGGGCCGACGTAGCGGCTTCCCTTCCCCCACAGCTGCTGGAGTTCCCGCTGACCGAACTCACCACCGCCGGAGCCGGCCGCGGTGACCACACCCAGGGAGAACGGCGCCTCTTCGGCACCGTCCCGGCCGATCCGGGCGTCCTCCAGCGCGAGATCGGCCGCGGCCATCGCGAAGTGCGAGAACCGGTCGGTCTGCACGATGAACCGTTCCTCGATCGCCGACGTCGGCTCGAAGGAGCGGACCTCGCCGGCCACCCGCAGCGGCAGATGGTCGCAGCCTTCGCGGGTGATCCGGTCCAGGACGCTTATGCCCTCCCGAGTGGCCTTCCAGAAGGTATCGATACTCGTTCCGTTGGGCGCGACGACGCCGATTCCGGTGACGGCGGCGCGCCGGGCGCGGGCTGCACTCATCGTGTCCTCTCCCTCTGCCGGGTCATGATCACCGCAGACTGGAAGCCGCCGAACCCGCTGCCCACGGAGAGGACGCTGTCCAGTCTCCGCTCGCGTGCGACGCGAGGCACATAGTCCAGGTCGCACTCGGGGTCCGGGGTCTCGTAGTTCGCGGTCGGCGGTACGACCTGGCGGTCCAGGGCCAGCACACAGGCCACGACCTCGATCGCGCCGATCGCCCCGAGGGAATGCCCCACCATGGACTTGATGGAGCTCATGGGCGTGTCGTAGGCGTGATGGCCGAGGGCCTTTTTCACTGCGGCCGTCTCGTGCCGGTCGTTCTGCCGGGTGCCCGAGCCGTGTGCGTTGACGTAGTCGATCGCCGAGCCGTCGAGGCGGGAGTGGTCGAGCGCCACCTCGATGGCCCGGGCCATCTCCACGCCCTCGCTGGTCAGACCGGTCATGTGGTAGGCGTTGCCGAAGGTGGCATAGCCGCTGAGCTCGCAGTACACGCGCGCGCCACGGGCCCGGGCGTGCTCCAGCTCCTCCAGGACCAGCACCGCGCCGCCCTCGCCCATGACGAACCCGTCACGGTTGTTGTCGAAAGGCCGGGAGGCGTGCGCGGGGTCGTCGTTGTTCGGGGACGTGGCCTTGATCGCGTCGAAGCAGGCCATGGTGATCGGTGAGATCGGTGAGTCCGAGGCACCGGCGATGCAGACGTCCGCCCGGCCCTCCTCGACGGCGTGGAAGGCGTATCCGACCGCGTCGAGCCCGGAGGTGCAGCCCGTGGAGACGGTCTGCACGGGCCCGCTCGCGCCGAAACGTTCCGCCACCGCCGAGGCGAGTGTGCTCGGCGAGAACGCCCGGTGCAGATGAGGCTCGGCCTCACGATGGTCCACGTCCCAGCGCTGCCCGTGCCGGCTGACCAGGACGTAGTCGTGCTCCAGACGAGTGGTGCCGCCGACCGCGGTCCCCAGGGACACCCCGACCCGCCAGGGATTCTCCCGGGCGAGGTCGAGGCCGGCATCCCGTACCGCCTCGTCGCCGGCGACGAGGGCGAACTGGATGTACCGGTCGGCGTGTGCGATCTGCTCCGCGTCCAGCCCGTGGGCCGCCGGGTCGAAGTCGCACTCGGCGGCGATCCGCGAACGCAGGCTGCTCGGGTCGAAGAAGGTGATGCCCCGCGTCGCGGTACGGCCGTTGGCGAGCAGATCCCAGAACGCCGGGACGCCGATGCCGCCCGGTGCCACGATGCCTATGCCGGTGACCGCCACGCGCCGGGTCATGAACGGACCTGACCTCGGTCGGCCGCCCGGGCACCGCCCGCCTCGGCTCCTTCCGCGGCGCCGACCGCGACGGCGTCGGTCTCCTCCGTGTCCACATGGCCGAGCTGCGGGCGCGGCGCCAGCGGACCCAAGTGGAAGACGATGCGGGCCTCGTCGTCCCCGACGTTGCGGAAGCGGTGCCGCATGTACGCGGGGATCATGAGCCCCTGCTCGGGCCGCAGCGGATAGGGGTCGCCGTCCAGGTCGACCTCCAGCTTGCCGCAGACGACGTACACGAACTCCTCGGAGTACGGATGGTAGTGCTCGCCGATGCGGTCGCCGGGCTGCACGATGGCCACGCCCATGAAACCGCTGGTGGAGCCGACCGTGGCCGGCGTGAGCATGGCGCGCAGATCGCCGCCGCGTCTGCGGTTGGGGTCGACCTCGTTGAGATCCACGATTCTGGGACGGGGTTTGATCACGTCGTTTCCTCCGATGGTGTGCTTCGTCGACATGAGGGCGTGGCCGCCACGGCCCGCGGGGTTCCGCTCAGGCGTCGGGCGAGGACCGGCGGTCGGTGATGGGTTCCATGCGAGCGAACGCGAGGAATCGCGCGAAATCGCCGTTCTCCAGCGCGGCACCGTCCGCGCCGACGGCCGCTTCGTCGAGGAAGGCGCTCATCTCGGCCGCCTGTGCGCGGTCCGCGAGACCGAGGGACAGGCCCGGGTCGGCGCCGACGTCGCCCCGCACGTCGATCAGCCGCACCACGATCTCGTCGCGCTGGAAGATCGTGCTGCTGCAGACCGGGTAGCGGGGATCCTCGGCTGCCGCCGCGTCCTGCTGGGCCAGCAGCCGGGCCAGCTGCATACCGCAGCCCTGCCGGGCCGGGTAGTACAGGGCGTGCCGCTCCGCATTCGAGCAGGACTGATCCCCCGTCACATGGTGCACGGCGGGCAGCGCCGCCCGGGTGAAGAAGACTCGGGCGGCCTCCGGGTCGTTGAGGTCCCGTTCGAGCTCCAGATACGGGTTGATGGCCTCCTCGACGGCCCGGATCTCGGGCTGCTGTGCGACATGGCGCAGCGCGGCGAGCAGATCGCCCTCCACCTCGATCGCCCGCACGACCCGGTTGCCGTGCATGAACAGCGAGGTGCGGCACAGCCGTGTGGTGTCGTCGACCTGCGCCTCGGGCGAGGCGTAGTCGGCGAGGATCTTGGCGACGACCTGCTCGCTGCCGGGCTTGACCGTGAAGGTGAGCGCATGACGGATCTTGCCGTCGCCGATCCGGGGAGCGACCTGGAGACGGCGCTCGGAGGCGCCGGCCCGCGCCTGTGTCCCGGTCTCGCGAACGATGTGGAAGCGCAGCGAACGGGTGTCCCGGACACAGCTGTGCAGCGGTCGCACCATCTGCACGTGCTCCTCGCTGTTCACCCAGTCGAGGAAGGGCGGGGCGCTCTCCCACTCACTGGTGATCAGCCACTGGGACGGATTTTCGATCGACTGGCAGAGCTGGTCACTCATGTGTCCGGGTACGGACGCGACCTGGCTGCACAATTGCTCGTACGCCTCCAGGAACTGCTGCTGAGCTCCGTCGTAGACATCCACCAGCAGCACGACACGCAGCCCGGAGCCGTCGAAGACGGACTGGGACACCCGTTTCGACACCTGTCGCGCCAGCGGTTCTGAAACACGTTCAGACGTTGTGGTCATCCTGGACACTTCTCCTTCACGAGGGGGCGGAGGCAACGTCGGGCCGCGGGTGACGCGACGTCAGCGTTCCTCGATCGTGTGCCGGTCGCAGGGAGTGCGCGACTCGTATGAACCACGTGGGTGACTGCGCAGGCGGACCCTCTCCCGGAGGGCACGGAAACTGCGGCGCGCCTCACACCCGCACCTCTTCCTCGGGAGGCAACCGATGCGTGAAGGAGCCGACCACCGGGTTCCGGTCCTCATCGCCGACGACTCCCTGATGGGCCTGTCCATGCCGCTTTTCCCGGGCCGCCACGGGGTGCGGCACACCCTCGCCGAGCGGCACGCCGCACCATCCGTCCACCCACGTGGACGCGGCAACTACGCCCGGACGATGGAACTGTTCCGGGTGCCGAGCATCGACGAGGACGGCGTCGCTACTGACGGACGTACGGCATCCTGCGGATCCGTCCCTGCGCGCCGACGGCGGCGAGTGGCTGTTCAGGCACATCGATCCGGACGGTGCGCTCGCGGAGTTCAGTCCCGCCTCCTGGCGTCTGTGCAGCCAGAACGACCTCGGATCCGTCCTGCTGCGCGGCGCCCGGGAACTCGGCGTCGGCCTCAGGTACTTCCACCACATGGAGTCCTTCGAACAGGACCCCGAAGGAGTGACCACGGTCGTGCACGACCGGAGCAGCCGACGGCGCCGCACGGTCCGCGGGGACTACCTCGTCGCGGCCGACGGGCGGCGCAGTCCGGTCCCAACTGCCGGCCGACGCGGTCGGTGTTCCATGCCGGTGACTGTGCCCACGAGATGCCCTCTCACCTGGGCCGCCGACTCGAACACCGGTATCCAGGACGCGCCCGACCTGGCGTGGAAGCCAGCCGCCGTGCTCGGCGGCTGGGCACGGACAAGGGCTGCTGGAGAGCTACGAGGCCGAGCGCCGGCCCTGTCCACCGGTACCCGCGCCTCCGCCCCCTCCGTGGAACACAGCCACCCGGGCCTCTCCCCGGTCACCGGCGCAGGACCCGACGGCACCCGGAGCGGCATGCTCGACGTCGCCCTTGGCCACCGCTCCCCCTCAGGGGCGCCGTCATGGGTGCGGATCCGGATCAGCCGGTGGTGCCCGCCCGGATGCGGCTGATCGGCGGACCCGGGAGCCGGGCCCCGCACCTGTGGCTTCGGCGCGCCGGCGCCCGGCTGTCCACGCTCGACCTGCACGAGCGCTCGATGGTGCAGACCCTTCGTTGACGGCATGTCACACAGTGAGCCCCCTGCCGGATTCGAACCGACGGCTTTCGCAGGACGGTCCGGCCGATCGGGAGCCGGATGTGCGAGGCAGGTCCTGTTCGACCCACACGACCTTGCCGCCCGATTCCAAGCGGGAGCCCCAGCTGCGGGACATCTGCGCGACCAGGCCGAGTCCGCGGCCGTTCTCGTCCACGGGGCTCGCGCGGCGCGGACGCGGGGCGTAGGCCTCGGTGTCGGACACCTCGCAGGTCAGGACCTTGTGCCGCTTCAGGCACAGACCTATCGGGCCGGAGGCGTGGTGGACGGCGTTGGTGACCAGTTCGCTGACGATCAGCATTGTGGAGTCCTTGAGATCCTCCAGGCCCCAGGCGCTCAGCTGACGGGACGCCAGGTTGCGCGCGTGGCAGACGGCGGTCTCGTCGGGCGGAAGCGTCCAGGAGGCCACCTGGCTCGGAGCGAGGAAGCGGGGGCGGACAAGGAGGAGAGTGATGTCGTCGCACGACGCCTGGCTCGGGAAGGACCTCGTCGCGATGTCGCAGAGGTCTTCCAGGGACCGGCCCGGTTGTGCCAGGGCGGTACCAAGGCGGTGCATCCCCTCCTCGATGTCGTGGTCGCGGGCCTCGATCAGACCGTCGGTGTACAGGGCGAGCAGGTATCCCTCGGGCAGTTCCAGCTCTACGGCCTCGAAAGGGTCTCCCAGCCCGATACCCAGGGGGGTACCGGTGGGTAGGTCGGGGAAGGTGACCCGGCCCTGCGGGTCGACGATCGCAGGCGGGGGATGTCCGGCTCCCGCGATGGTGCACCGGCGGGTGGCCGGGTCGTAGACGGCGTACAGGCAGGTGGCGCCCACGGTCGGCGGGAGCTGGTCCGGGGCGTCGACGTCTTCTTCCTCGGCCAGCCGCTGGACCGTGTCGTCGAGACGGGTCAGCAGCTCGTCGGGGGGCAGCTCCATGACGGCGAGCGTGCGCACGGCCGTGCGGAGCCTGCCCATGGTCGCGGCGGCATGCAGGCCGTGCCCGACCACATCGCCGACGACGAGGGCCACCCGCGCGCCGGACAGCGGGATCACGTCGAACCAGTCGCCCCCGACTCCGTGGTCCACATCGGCGGGCAGGTAGCGCGCGGCCGCCTCGACCGCCATGCCGCCCTTCAAACGATGGGGGAGCAGGTTGCGTTGGAGCGTGAGGGCCGCGGTGTGCTCACGGGCGTACCGGCGGGCGTTGTCCAACGACAGCGCGGCGCGGCTGACGAGTTCTTCGGCCAGGAGCAGGTCGGCCTCCTGGAACGGCACGGGATGCTCGGTACGCACGAACAGCACCACGCCCAGCAGGCCGCGGCGCGCGCGGATGGGAACGACCATCAGCGAGTGCATGCGGTTCTCCCGCATCCTCTGGGCCAGCACCGGGACGCCGTCGGTCCACAGGCCCGGAGCGATGTCCAGGGTGGGCTCCAGGTGCGATCTCCCCGTGCTCAGGACGGCGGCGAACGGTGAGGCGGGAAGCACGGGGACCGGCTCACCGCGCACCCACGGGGATTCCGGCACTCCTTGGTGGATCGAGGCCAGACCGGCCCGTCGGAAAACGGGGAGGCGCCCGTCCGTCGGCCCGATGCGGACCGGGGGCCCCTCGCCGAACGAGACCGACTGCTCCAGGTCCACGGCGACATAGTCGGCGAGCAGGGGCACGGCGAGGTCGGCCAGTTCCTGGCTGCTCTGCATCACGTCCAGGGTGCCGCCGAGGCGCGTGTTGACCTCCCCGACGACAGCGAGACGCTCGCGGACCTGCCGGTTCTCCGTGACGTCGGCGCTGATGATGCACACCCCCAGCGATTCACCGTCAGCGCCCTGGAGGCAGTTGAACGAGACCGCGAACGGGTGCTCCGGGTCCTGGTTCGTCGGCAGCCACGTCCGGTACTCGTGGACCTTCGTCGTATCGCTTTGGATGACCTGCCGCATCACCGCCTCGTGTGCTTCGGCCTTGGCACCGGGCAGTACCTCGGCGAAGCGGCGTCCGAGCCGCCGCTCACGGGCAATGCCGTCGTGGCTCTCCATCACGTCGTTCACGAAGGTGCACCGCAGCTGCCGGTCGCGAACGGCGACACCGATCGGCGCGCGCGCCAGGAGCAGCCCCCGCACCGATCCGTTCACCACCTCCCCGGACAGCGGGCCGGTGTCGGTCACCGACGCGAGCCAGCGCGCTGCTCCGCCCTGACCTCGCAACATCGTGATCCGCAGGCTGAGGTCGAGCACGCGGCCGTCCCGGTGGCGCACCGCCGTCACGCCTGGCCAGCCGCTTCGGGCACGGCACTGCTCGACGAACGCCGATGTCGTCGCCGCTTCCCCGAAGGACGGCAGCACCAGTGCGGCGGACCGGCCCACGACGTCCCGGGCGGAATATCCGACGAGGCGTTCTGCGGTCTTTGTCCAGCCGGCGACCGCCCCCTGCTCGTCGAGCAGCGCGATTACCGTGTCGGACATGTCGGACACAGTCAACTGCTCACCGAGTGTCGCTGCGTCGAGGGTGGTCATCGTCATCGAGTTGCTGCCCTCGGATGTCTGGAGGGCCGGCTGCACAGGACGCGAAAGCATGATTCGCCCCTTTTGGATGGATGACCAAATAAAGCCCTGTTTTGTGACAGCACCGCGGTGGTGGCCGATACAGCCCGGCCCGGGTCGATGTCACCCGTGAATGCCGAACGCCCCGGACCGATCATCGGTCCGGGGCGTTCGTACTGCTCAGCGGTGGAGCCCCCTGTCGAATTCGCCTCGTGAGCACGCGTCCGATGCCGAAGCGGCGTCGGGATGCCCGGAACGAATCCCCACGCCGGCGAGTGCCCTGGGGCACGGGATGTCGGGCAGGTGCTAGCGGATTTCGTAGGTCCCATCCAGTCGGGCGCGGCCGATGACGTGGCCGGAGATGGCCGCAATCACCTCATCGAGGGCGCAGCCGACCGGCAGCCCGGGGGCCCGGTCGAGGGCGAAGAGCTGGAAAGCATAGGCGTGGGGTCCGTGTGATCGGATCGGCATGGGTCCCGCCCAGCCGCGGCGGCCGAGGCCGCCTTTCCCGTGCCGGATGCCCGGAACCGGGCTGGGGTCGGCGAGGCCGTTCTCCGGGATGCCGTCCAGGGAAGGGTGGATACCCAGCGTGAGCGCATGGGTGGCCGACTTCCCGAGAGGGACGTCGGGATCTTGCACGATGAGCACGAGCTCGACGGTGCCGGCCGGCGGCCGCGTCCAAGTGAGGGCGGGCGAGATGTTCGCACCGAACAGCCTGCCGCGGTGCCTTTCCGGTATGGGTGCCTCGTGGTCGAAGGCGGGGCTGGTCAGAGTGAAGTTCTCCGGGGCCTGCAGGTCGGGGCGGGCCCAGACGAGGGTGTGGTGACCGGCGCGCCGGTTACGCAGTGCGACGCCAAGGGGGTTTGCGGGCATGACTGCAACTCCTCCTAACTGTGAATCTCGCTGCCTGTGAGCCTGGGTTGCGGCCGGCGGCCGGTCGGCGACATGAGCGCGGCCGTCGTCGCGTCGTCGCATGCCTCGGGGTACGGGGCACGGGGCACCGCGCAGTGAGCGCGGAACCCGCGCTCACTGTTTAGGTATAAGAAGGATCTCTTTAGGTATACTAAAGAACCATGGAGAAGAAGGCAACTGAAGATCAGCCCGCCGAGGCGGAGACGGCCGACCTCGGTGGACAGTTGCGCTCCGCCGTCGGACGCCTGTACCGCCGCTTCCGCAGCGAGCGCCCCGAAGGCAGCCTCGGAGACGCGGCACTCGCCGTGCTCACCCGTCTCCACAAGCACGGACCACAGACACTCACCGAACTCAGCGAGCACGACCGGGTCTCGCCTGCCTCCATGAGCCAGACGGTGAACCGCCTCACCTCAGCCGGCTACGCCGTACGCACCCGCGACCCGGACGACCGCCGCAAAGTACTCTTCAGGGCCACCGCAGAAGGCGACGAACTCGCCGGCGCCGCCCGGGCCCAGCGCAACGCCTGGCTCGACGAACAGCTACGCGCCCTCAGCGCCGAAGACCGCGCGGTAATCGCCCGCGCCTCAGCACTGCTCATCAGCATCGCCGACTCCTGAGTGGCCTTCACCACCCGCACCGGCCGCCGGATCCTTCGTTCCTCCGTGAGGCTCAGCCGGCCGTTGGAACCGCCTCGAACCTGGTCGGCATCGTCGTCACCCTTCCCACGCATCTGGTCCCATGCGGCAGGGCCAGCGTTGGCGCCGCGGCCCGGGGCGGGTGAGGTGAGGCCAACTCAAAGCAACCTGGCATGATCGCGTCGCCGCAGCTCACGCGCGGTCGGGCCTGTGAAAAGAGGACGATTATGGGGTTGCTGATCTCGGACGTATTCCTCATCGTTCTCGAATGTGGCCTGATGGGAATACAGCTTGTCGGTGTGATCCTTTTTCTTTTGAGTTTGACTTCGTTCGTCAGGCACTTCGCGACCGCGCGTAGGCGAAAAATCGGTGGCGGCTTGCCGGAAGTGACGCCGTGGACGCCGTATGCGCTTGGCGGCATCGGAATTTTCTTCCTGGTTCCAGCCTCAGTAGCGCTCTTTACCGGGAAGTGGCTAGGTGTTTTCGACACGTGGGTGGTGTAGGTGCAGCGGCTCTGGACGGACCGTCACCCCTGCTAACGTCCCCTCGTGCCTTCGGAGATACCGCGCCTGGTGGACGAACTCGTCACACGGATGAAATCCGGCTCCGCTCCCGCTTACCGAACCGCGATGAAGCGGCTTGCGGACACTGCTCGGGCGGGAGGTCCCGAGAGCCTGACGGCCGCCGTAGAAGCCCTCGCACCCTTGCTGCCGGGTCTCAGCGGGGACTTCGCCATGACCGCGGTTCTGGCGGGCGCCTGCGTCGAGTGGGGTGCGTCCCCCATGGCTCTCGTCGACGTGCTGCCGCAGCGTGCCTCGGAAGCCATGATGCTCAACGAGGTGGTGCCGGAATTCTGGGCCAAAGCAGCACGCGGGCGGCCGCTGCCCGAACCGGTGAGCGCCAGCAGCCCTGAAGCCGCCTCGTTCGGCCGACGCGACTCGGACGGTACCCGGGGCCTGGGCAGGGCCTCGGCGTAGTCCGGTGGCGTCCGATTTGTGCTTAAGCGAGACCGGCTTCAACAAGATCAAGTCGGTTCGTGCGAAGGCCATGCCATGGGAGGGACTGCGGCGTCTCGCCACGGTGCGAAACCGCCGCCCACCTCTCCGTCCCAGCTCTTGCTTCATCTATCGACATTCGATAGATTCCCATCGCAACTCGATGGAAGGATGGGTCATGGGAAAGCTGGCAGTACGTGCGCTGCGCGCCGTGCTCGTGGTGGTGCTCGCCGGCACCGTGTTCGTACAGGCAGGGATGGTGTGGGCGTTGGTCAGCGGGAGCGACCCGGAGGACGGGTCGCTCCCGCTGACGCCGCTGCGCGTGATCACCATCTTGGGCATGGTGTCGGCCCAGGTCGCCCTGGTCTGTGTATGGCGGCTGGTGACGATGGTGCGACGCGGAACCGTGTTCTCCCATGCCGCCTTCCGGTACGTGGACGGCGTGATCGGCGCGTTCGTGGCGGCTGCCCTCGTGTGGTTCGCGGTCACGATCATCAATGCGCCGGGCCAGCGGGACGACCCGGGCGTCACCGTCATCATGGGCGGGGTTGGCGTGGCCATCCTGGGGGTCGCGCTCATCGTGCTCGTGCTGCGGATGCTGCTCGCCCAGGCCGTGGCGCGCGACGCCGAAGCGGCACAGATGCAGGCCGAGTTGGACGAGGTGATCTGATGCCGATCGTCGTCGACATCGACGTGATGCTGGCCAGGCGGAAGATGTCCGTGGGCGAGCTCGCGGAGCGCGTAGGGATCACGCCCGCCAACCTGGCGGTACTCAAGAACGGCCGTGCCAAGGCGGTGCGCTTCGCGACGCTCGCCGCGCTCTGCGAGGCGCTCAAGTGCCAGCCGGGCGACCTGCTGCGCTGGGAGGCCGCGGACGCCGCGGGCGGATGACGTACCCCGGGCGGGCGTGAAAACGCCCAAGAGCGGCCGGGCCCGCCCCGTGCCTCTCCTGCTGATCTGCCCGGCGGCGCTGCGCTGGCACCGGATGCGACAGACCGAGGCGGCTCGGCGAAAGGGAGTCGGGCGGGCCCCGTCCTCATACGTGTTCACCACCCGCACCGGCCGCCCGATCGCGCCGCAGAACATCAACCGATCGTTCTTCCGGATCACAGCGGCCGCCGTCCTTCGGCGCATCCGCCCGCACCAGGCTCGGCACGGCTGCGCCACGCTCCTCACCGCGGACGGCGTGGCTCCCCGCGAGATCCTCGGTCACAGCCAGATCCACGCGCACAGGAAGTTCTCCGCGCCGGCCTCTGCAGGGGGTCACCGCGGTCGCCACTGCGCTGACGGCCAAGCCGAGGTCTTGGAGGTTCGTCGTCAGGCGGCGCCGGTCGGGCTCGGGCTTTCCCCCTGAGGTGGCTTCATCGCGGGGGCAACACCGGCACCACCGGGCCCTTCGGCTGGGCATCGCGTTCCCCGTTCACCCGGATGTGGACCGGATGGAGGCGGAGCTCCTCGTGGCACGTGGCCAATCGGCCGCAATGGCGAAGGGCGCCTCGGAGGTTTCCGGGGCGCCCTTCGCGGTGGTCGTCGGAAAGGGCTACTCAGCGCACGTCCACGTAGTCGTGGTAGCTCTCGGCGTCCACGTAGGAGCCGGACGCGAGGTAGACCCCGACCCAGGTGCCGTCCTGCTTCGCCGTGAAGCGGGCGGTGAAGTGGCCGTGTGAGTCGGTCTTGACGGAGCCCAACTGCGTCCAGGACTTTTTGCCCTTGGCCTGGAAGAGGATGTAGACGCGCTGCTTGCCGAACGCCACCCACTTCGTGCCGCTCAGCCGCTGCAAGGTGCCGGTGGTGGTCACGGTGTGGCCCTTGCGCACCGGCTCGGGACCGGCGTTGAAGCCGGTGATCCTGGTGGCGGTGCGGTTGAAGTGCACGGAGTTGGAGTAGCCGGACTGGTAGTCCGACGACCCCGCCGAGTACAGCCGCCAGTAGCCCTTCGGCACCGACACGTACGCGTCGAGGTTGAAGGTGCCGTCGGACTTCGCGGTGAACCAGCCGAGCGACTTCCAGCCGGACTTGCCGTCGGCCGACTGCTGGAGGTACAGCTTCCGGTTCGGCGGCACCTTGCCGTTGCTGCCGTTCATGCTGCCCTGGATGTGCAGGTTGGAGTACTCGTCAAGCCAGCTCGAACAGAAGCAGATGTTGGTCCGGTTGATGACGTCGACCTTGAACTGCGCGTGCGAGGCGGTCAGATACGGGTCGGCCAGGTAGCTGTCGAGGCTGGTCTCCACCGTGAACGTGCCGTCGTTGGAAAGCAGGTACGGATAGGTGAGCGTGAACCGCCCGTCGGCACCGCTGGTCGCCGTGGCGTAGTAGCCCATGTCGAGCGCGACGCCCTTGGCCGGGCGCCAGGTGCCGTCGTACAGGTACTCCACGACCCCGGATGAGGACGCCTTGGCGCCGTACTTGATCTGCACGCTGGAGTGGTCCAGCCGAATCCGGCTCGGGCTGACCACGACCGGCAAGGTCTTGCTGTCGACGAGCACATAGGTGTTCGTGCCGTCGGGGTTGGCGATCCAGAAGGAGAGCGAGACCGGCACGGACGTGGCGTTCTCGCCGTTCAGCCGCGGCGCCACGTCGATCGCGTAGCTGCCGTCGGCGGCGGTGACGGCGCTGTAGGCGTTCTCGGCCGTCACACTCAGCGTCTTGCCGGCCAGCGGCGAGGTGTCGCCGGTGATCGGGTCGAAGACCGAGATGCGGCCGCTGAGCGTGACGTGCGTGTGCTCCACGTCGAGCACGGCAGGACTGATGCTGCGGTCGGCGAAGACCGGCTTCGGCTCGACGTCCACGGTGGTGGCGTCCGCCGCCGAAGTGCTGTCGCCGTCGCTGTCCTGGGCGCTGACCGTCACGTCGTAGCTGCCGTACGAGGGCAGTTGCGACATGCGCGGCGAGCGCCAGATGCCGTCCTGCGGCGTGCCGGAGACGAGCGTGAAGCCGGTGACTGCGACGGTCGCCGGGTCCGCGCCGTGCAGCTCCGTCAGCTTGGCGGACACCTCGGTGATCGCCGAGTCGGAGGAGACGGCGACCGTCAGGAAGCCGGCGTCGGAAGGGTCGGAGCCTACGTTGCCGAACACCGGGGCGCCGGTGCCGTCGGCAGGCACGCTGCTGCTCGGGGTGGGCGTCGGGTCGCCGGAGGGCGGATCGGACGGGATCGGTTGGGCGGGGGTCGGGGTGTCCGACGGTTCGTCGATGGGCGGGTTGGACGGGGTCGGGGTGTCCGAAGGAGTGTCGGACGGGGCGCTGGTGGGCGTGTCCGCCGCCGTCGAATCGGCCGTCGGGTTCGTGGTCGCGGTGGCCGCCGGGTCCTGCCCGGGCGTGCCGCCGTCGGCCGCGTACGCCAGCGCGGGCGCGGCGAGGAGTGCGGCGCCCAGCGCGGCGGACATGGCCGCCGACACCAAAGAGCGTGTTCTCACTACTGGATTCCCCCCACGGGAATGGCGCGGCCTCGCTGCCTCGGATATTCGGAGGCGGGCCGCGCTCTTTGTACGGTTGCTGTGAACATCACGCAACACGTCGAACTCTAGTGTCTGCCGCCGACACGGAAGCAAGGGGTTTGTTGAACCGCCCGAGGACCTCACCTGCCCCTGTCTGCAAGGTTGTTGAGAATCCTGCCCAGAGGGGTCCGCTGGTGTCAGGGCGACCCGATGACGACCGCTCATGCCCAGTCTGGCGGTACGTCCGGTACGTAGTCGGGATCCGGGCCCACGAGGCCCATCGAGTGATCCAAGATCTCAGTCCGCACCCGACGCCGCACCGCCCGCGCCGCCGGTGAAGACCGTCGTCAGGACATTGAAGGTGACCGCACCCGCGGCGCGAGCCGGGTTCTTTCCCCACTCGTCCCACGCCACCAGTGCCTTGCCTGTCTCCTTCATCGCCGTGCGCGAATCGCGCAGCCATGACGGCAGCTTGTCATCCGGCATGAGCCAGAAGGCCGTCCCCACGCCCGGGATTGCGGTGATCGCCAGGCCGGTCGCCAGCTGGGCCAGGCCCTTCCACGCCTGCCCCATGGCGTCCCAGCCACCGAAGCCCACCAGCGTTCCCAGAGCCTTGATCGTGCCCCAGATCCCGTCGACGATGATCCCGTCCCATACGAACGACTCCACCCAGTGGCCGACCTCGTACCAGTGATGCTTCTCCTCCACAGGATCGCCCCACGGGAGCTTGGCGTTCGTCATGTCGGCGGCGCTGAACCCGTACTGGTTCTTGCGGTCCGAGCCGTCCCCGGCGACCATCTGCGTGCCGCCCCACAACGCCGTGATCTTGTTGTGGCAGGCCCGCGGCCTAGGCACTCGCGCTGGAGTGCACCAGGATGCGTCGCAGTTCCTGCGACGCATCGCTCTTGCGCAGGCCCTCCCAAACGAAGGCATAGTCTTCCACCACGCGGTAGCAGCAACGCTGTTCGGCGTTCCTGCCCTGGTCACAGTCGGCCGTGTACGGCCAGCCCTAGCCCTCGAAGTCGTCCCGGTGATCCGCTGGGCCACCTCGCTCCGAACGGCGGCGATTCCCGTGGCGACTGCCGCAGATCATCAAGGTGCCGACGCCAAGTGGCTGCTGACGGAGGAGACCTCCTGGAGCCAGGTCAACGCCTTCCCCCACCGCGAACCCGCCGTCCCCGGGGCCGCCCAGGTGGACGGCTGCCTCGTCGCTGCCGCCATAGCCCATGGCGACCAGCAGGCGCAGGACCGCCTTCTCCAGGAACTCCGTGGCAGGACGCCAAGACCCCCTTGAAGGAAGCCCGCGCCCTGCCCACGCATGTGACCCCGGCACGCAGTTGAGGATGCGCAACACTCTCTCCGGCGCCCTGGACGAGCCGTGGACGAGAAGCTGATCTCCGAGAACTGGACGAAGGGTGTCGTCCTGCCGAAGTACGTCCGTCCCAAGCCCCTTGTGTGGACACCGGCCCGGATCGAGGCGTGGCGTCAGACCGGCGAGAAGCCCGGCAAGGTCATGGTGTGGATGCCCGAGCAGACAGGCGAATTCCTGGACGCCGTCGCCGGGCACCGCCTGTACCCGATGTTCCACCCGATGATCTTCAGGGGACTGCGCCGCCGCGAGGCTGCCGGCCTGCCGTGGGCGGAGACCGACCTGTCACACGGCACCGTGTACATCAGCGAGCAGCTGGTGGTCGCGTCATACGACGTGTGGGAGGACACCCCAAGAGCGAGAGCGGCGAGCGGACGATCAAGCTGGACTCGGAAACGCGGACGCTGCTGGAACTGGGGCGCGAGCGGCAGGCCGGGGAGCGCGCCGAGTGGGAGGAGAGCGCCAAGGCGTGGAAGGACACGGGCCTGGTGTTCACCTGGGATGACGGTCACGCCTACCACCCGGAGCACCTGTCGCAGACGTTCACGCGCCTCGTAGCGAGGCTCGGCCTGCCGCTTGCGCGGCTGCACGACCTGCGGCACTGCGCGGCGACGCTGCTGGCCGCCGGTCTGCACATGAAGGCCATCCAGAATCTACTGGGGCACGGCTCGTACTCGCTGACCGCCGACACGTACACGTCGGTGCTGCCGCAGTTCGAGGACGCCCAGGCCGAGGCTCCGCTTGCTCTGGCCCGCGCAGGTCCCCGGCGCACCGTGACGTTGCTCACGAGCCGGACGCGGAGGTCGGTGCTCCCGCGGCCGAGAATCCCGCCGGCGTTCCCAGCGACGACGCCGCGTGACGCCTCGTTCCCATGGCGTTCCCATTGACGCTCAACAGGCCCACCGGAGATGGTCTCCGATGGGCCTGTTTGATGCTCCGACGCAGGTCAGAGGGTGAGCCCCCTGTCGGATTCGAACCGACGACCTTCGCTTTACAAGTTCGATCCAGGGAATGTGCGAGCTGCCCGGACTCGTGCTTCCCGGGCGGTCGCGGGTCGAGCTCCGGCCGCCCGGATCCGTCGTCGTCCGGTGACGTTGATGTCAGCTGGTGATGTCAGCCGAGGCGGTGGCCCGGAACTCATGCACGACCTCAATCAGGCCGACGATGTGCCGGTTGAACTCCTCCAGCTCTTCCGCTGGCACCCACAGCTCCAGAATCGTCTGACCGCCCGCCTGGCGCACCGGATACCGCTTCACGAACTCCGCGTCGACCTCGAACCGGGTCACGTAGCCGGATCCGGACGCGGGCACGTTCCAGTCGCGGGCGATGCGCACGGCGTAGTCCTCGTTCAGCACGGGGTAAAAGATGGGCTGCTCGGGCAGACGCGGAGGCCAGGCGGTCCACCCGGACGCCTCGACAAGGGCCAACTCCTCGGGACCGGTCGGACGCCACAGCGTCACTGTCGCTCGTGCCTGCTCATTGGTCATCGTTCGCTCCCCTCCACCGGGCTGGCGGGCGGCTCACCGTATCGGCCCCGACTCGTCTTGAGCCAGCGAGTTCGGTGTCCCCCGCCATCGCAGAGCGAGGTGGGTCTATAACCGCTTTAGGAGCGAGGTGGGGCGAACACCGGCCTGACCTGTGGATTCCCCGCCTCGGATGGAGTGGGCGGCGCGTCCCCCTACGCACCGCGATTCCCCCTGGCTCCCCGCCCGTTCTGGCACGAGAGTGGCACGGGCCCCACGCAAGGGCACGATCGGGAGGCTAGGCTCCGCGTTCGGAATGGAGTGGGGGAGTCAGGAGCGCCATGTGGGACGGGCCTTTTTACCGGGTGCGGCGGGACGGGTACGAGATCTGTTTCGTGCCCGATGCGGGCGAAGCGCTTGAGGACATCTGCAACGTCGACATGTGGGTGATCTTCGCGGACGGGCTCCGGTGGTCAGGGACCATCTTCACGCTCGCTGAGGTCCAAAGGCTCATGGACCGGTGGGCGACGACAGGTGAGGAGCTGGGAGGAAGCTTCTTCACCTGCTGGGACGGGCTCATCGTCCGTGACGCCGGTGTACCGGCCATGGTGAGAGTTGTGGATCACCTGGTCCAAGCAGGTGAGTACAAGACTGTGTTCCGCTCCGTAGGCCGCGCAGACTCTGACGCGGACTGATCTCCTGAATGCGAACTACCGGCAGGGCGGATGCGGAGGTCTGCTCGGCTGGTCAGCCGGTCGGCTGTGGTCGGGGTGGTTGCTGTACTTCGCTGCTGTACGGACGCGTTGTGCCCTGATGCGACATCTCCCGTCTACTGGTAGCTCTGCACCGGTCAGGCTGTGGGGAGTTCGCGCTTGACGAGGCCAGCGCTGACTGCCTGGTGGTCATCTATCCCGACGCGGTGGAGGAAGGCCCACCGATCCAGTTGTGTGCAGGCCCAGTCGGGGTCATACGCAGCGGTTGGGAGCTGCGGGACGCGCTTGCGCCGAGTCTCGTCGAGTCGGTAGGGCTCCTCGAATGCCTCGTTCCAATCTCGAATGGCTGGGGTGTAACGCTCCTCGGCCTCGGCGGCGCTGATCCCTAGGTAGTCGGCGATTTGCGCCCAGGTGCTGCCGCGTTCCCGTTCGTAGATGACTGCTGATGACAGGGTGCGTTGCGCCAGTTCAATCAGCTGTTGTGCCTGACTGGCCCGGCCGCCGAGACCGGTGTCCGTGTCGTGGCGTGTTCCCACGAGGCCGGTAGCGCTGTCGGCCACCGTCGTCGCTTGGTCGCTGAGTACGAGACGGGCTAGTGCTTGCCGGGTGTACAAGGACCGCTCGTCGTCGTAGGGGGTCGTCTCAGACATGAGGCACAGCGTTTCACAGGCGCCTCGAACAGTTCTTCTGGAAGTGATGGGTCAAGTCTCTGACGTGCGGTTGCCCACCTATGCCATCTTCCTGAGCTGCGCAAACGCCGGGGCCGGTTGTCATCGTCTGTCAACGTTGGTTTGCCTCGCACGGCCCCCAGACGGCCCGGCATGGCAGACATGGTCGATCACGGGGCAGATTTCACCACGTGCCCCAACGCGATGAGACCGGGTCCGATGACGATCAACGACGGATGATCAAGTCCGCTCATTGAGGTCGGGTTTACGATCCACGGCATGGCTGGCAAGACGATGTTCGGCTCCGCCGGGCACTGCTCATGTCGAGCGGGGAACTCAAAAGGCCCAGGGGCATGGACCGTCCCGTACGACCGCTAACCTCTCGGCGTGACGAGAGAGCAAGGCGCCGAAACTGTCCCGATTCGCCGTGATGCGTGGGGCGTGGTCGTCTCCGTCGCCTTGCGTGCTCTGCTTGGCCTTGTTGTCTGGGGAGTCGTGACTCTGGCGCTTTGGCACTTCGAAGACGGGGTCGATAGAACACTCACCTACGCGGTCATTGTGTTCGCCGCTGCCCCGATGCTCGGGCTCTACATCGCCGAGCCTCCACGCCGGCGCGTTGGATGTGCCGTCGCTCTCGTGGCCGTGCTCGTGATGGCAGTGCTCGGCTTTGCAGTGCAGGCGTGGCTCTGCCCCACGCTCCATGTGGGTTTCCAGGTAGGTGAGATTGTCGGGGTACCCGTTGGTGCAGCCCTGTTCGCTTTGATCGTCAGCCGGGCAAAGGCTGCCTGATCGCTTACCTGGGCCGCTGATCGCTCGGTACCCGCAGATATGGCAGCCAGTGATCGAGCGGCGGGGTCCGCTCGGCGTGGCTGATCCCCTCGATGCGAACTATCGGCTGCTCGGTCGCTGAGGTCTGCCGGGCTGGTCGAGCGGTTGGCTGCGGAGGGCGTCGGCCATATGCGGTCACGGCGGTTGCCGTACTTCGCTGCTGTACGGCTGACCGCAACCGAGCACCCGGCACGAGTCCTACGGCGTTGAAACGCTCACACCAGGCTGGTCGTTCGGATCGCTCGGGTACGTGCCGACGTCCCAGAACCGCCACGAGTCCGTCGACGACGGGTTCGCCAGGTGGATGTCCAGCTCCTGCCGCACGCCGTCCGCGTAGCGGATCACCACGGTGGCGTCTGCGCTGTCAACGTCATCGTCCCGGACGGTTACTGTCGCAGTTCCGCTGTTCACGTCCTGTGTATGGGCGAAGTCGGCCGCGGAGAACCCGGTCGGGCCGTCATTCTCCCGGGCCCGGACCACTGTGCGGAGCTCGCTCGTACTGTGGTGGGCGATCGCGCGCAGATAGCAGCGGATGAGTCCGGCCTGGTCCGGGTTGGCCTTTTTGAGGTGGACGGGCCAGGAACACGACGGTGCCGCTGCATCAGGCCCTTGGGCGAAATCCTGGATGGTCAGCCACGGATCGGGCACGAGCCACCTGCCCAGCAGCACTCCTGCCGCTACGGCCACCGCAGCGAAGACGACCCAGCCCCTCATGCGCCACCAGGACCCCGCATCGACGTTCATCCCGCCCCTTCCGGCCGCCCTCGCGGCACGGGACGCGCTGCCGCTGATCGCCGTACTTTCGCATCCCGTCAGCCTCGGCCGCCAGTCATCCAGCTCCGCAGGACTCGCGACGTCCTCCGATGTCATTCCACCCCACCGCAACGGACGCCATAAGCGCGTGATCTTGATGACTTGAACCTGTGGCCTCTTCCTTATCAGGTCGATCACCGGGGACCGTCGACGTCGGCCAACCGGTCCTACCCCTCGGCAGATCGTCCATTGAGGTCCGACGTCGACCGCTGCTGTTCGCGCTTGTTGGTGTCAGTCGCTGGTGTCAACCGTCGTGCGCGGTCTTGACAAGTGCGGCTATCCCGCCGATCACCGCTTTCAGAATGGCGGGTCGTCGGAATAGCCGTCCGCCCAGGGGCGATCCATCGGTTCGGGACCTGAGATCCGCGGGTCGGGTAGGGGGCCGGGCTCTACACCCCAGGTCACGAGGCACCGCTTAGCAAGGTATCGGTAACCCCGGTAATCGCTGGTGCTTAGCGTGCTGCGTACCAGCGGCACGAACTCCGGGATGTGTACGGCCAGCTCTGGCACGGCGAGCGTCATCGCAGCTGCGTGCACAGCAGCTTCCCGGATCAGAAGGTCCGCATCGATAAGGTACGGCCGCGCCGCCTCGTAGATCAGCGGGAGGATGGCACGCACCGCGGCGACGTCGTCAGGTTTGCCAGGGCCGTCTTCGTCGTAGGTCGCGTCGTCAGCGAGGTCACCTAGCCATTGCAGGAGTGCCGCGCGCATGGGCCGGCGGCGCTCCTCGTGGAAGTAGACCCCCAAGGTCATCGTTCGGGAGTGGCCGAGGATGGCGATAACGAAGCGAGCGGCCGGGGCGGTGGCGCCATAGATGCTGTTCTGGTGGGTCACGGCCTGACCGAGGTTGTGTACGGCGGTTCGCTGAACATCCTCGTCGTCATCCAGTAGCCCCGCCAGAATGACAGGGGTCGCCGGGGCTGTGTTAGGGCAACAGTGGTCGACGCTGCTCCAGTCCGTCTCCAGGAGGAGTGCCCAGGGGTCGATTGCCCCGCTGCCATCGTTGATTGTCACGGCCCAAGTGTGGCCTGCGGGCCTCCCTCCTTCACCCACCACTCAGGGGAGCCGACGAAGAGCGGTGTTGCGGGTGACGGAATGAGGATGGTTCCGGAGAGCGCCCCACTCTGTTGGGGCAAGAGCCGCCTCTACGCGGTTCAGCGATTTCCGGATCCTCGATCAGAAACCCCGCCATGCTGCCTACCGCATCTGTTGTAACGCAGCCAGGGGTCGAGCGGCGGCTACGGGGTCACGCGGTCGGTGCCGGCGAGCAGGGTGCGCAGGGGCGTGGTGTCGGGCGTGTCGGCGACGACCGCATCGAGTGCGTCGTCCATGGCCTTTTCCCACTCCTCGGGCAGGGCAAGTCCGGGGCGTCCCGACCACGCGATGTCGGGGGCGGCGTGTCCGGCCTTGGCGAGGCGAAGATGGACCATGCCCGCGAGCCCATCGAAGACCTTGGGCCGGATGAAGTTGCGGGCCGACAGCCCAACCAGTCGCGCCGCTTGTGGCGGCTTGGGCATGCGGTCGGCAACCGCCATCCACAGCAAGCCGCGGTCGAACGCGTCGAGCACCTCCTCCAGAGCAGGCAACTCGGCGTCGTCTTTCTGGGCCGGGGCGCCCCGGCGTGCGGGCGCTGTCTCGTCAGCGCCTTGCGCCTCAGAACGCAGCGCCCTGGCGACGGCGAGCCGCAGCGGCCGGGACCAGCCCTCGGCGTCGACGACCGCGCGGGCCATGACGAGGTCGTCCCAGCTCATGCGCTGCAGTCGCGCCGCCTCGGCCGGCAGCGTGCGTGCCTCCAGCGCGGCGAACACCTGGCCCGGGTCGCGCAGCAGGGTGAGCGCAGCTGGCGCGTCGGGCGACCCGTCGGCCCGCTCGTCGGCGGGGAGTTTCTCGATCAAGGCGATCCGTTCGGCGGTCGGCGGGTGCGAGTCATATTGGTGCGGCCGCGGTGGACGCTGCCTGGCTGAGAGGGCGGCGAGGCGTTCCCCCGGCCGGGCGGCGAGCAGCCGCAGGAAGCCGCCGTGCACTTCGCCCACCGGCGGCAGAGCCCCCAGCGGCTTGCCTATCTCGGCGTACGTCTGCAGGTAGTGGGTGTGCGCGGAGTCGAGGACTGGAAGGGCGCGCAGCGCGGCGGCCGTCGCGTCACGGCCCGCGTGCCGGGCGGCCACCTGGTCGGCAGCAAGTTCCTGGTGGCGGGCCACGGACTGGGAGGTTCGCAGGAACATGCGGGCGTAGCCGAGGTACAGGGCGCCGATCGTGTGGTGCAGCGGGGTGCTGCCCTGGCTGAATACGTCCACCGTGTGCAGCACTGCCGTCCGGCCGCGCATGGTGACGCCGCCGAGCCGGGTGTCGAGGTTGGCGTAGTGCCCGAACTCGTGGGCGAGGACGGCACGCAGCTGGGGGACGGTCAGCCCGGCGAGCAGCGGGAGGCCCAGGAGGATACGGCGCCGTCCGGGCAGCAGCCCCAGCAGGCGACTCTGTTCGGCGACGCCTGCGTTGACCTCGGCAACTAGGTAGAGCTCGTCCGGCGGCCGCTCCCCTATCTCCTTGGCGGCGGCGCGCACCTGTTCCCACAACTCGGGCTGGTCCTGCGGCGTGACCTCCACCGCGTGCGGCACCGGACCCAGGCGCCCGGCTCGCAAGAAGACGAACATGCCCCGCAGAATCGCCACCGCCAGCAGAACGGTGACGGCAAGGACTATGCCCTCGAGCCACGCCGCCCGCGCGGTGAACAGTTGCGTCACCAGCAGCCAGTCGAGCACCGCCATGGCCACCAGCAGAACCACGCCCATCAGATAGAAGCCGGCCAGCAGCACGAGTGCGCGGACAGCGCGCAGCCGGAAGGTCATCGGAAGGTCCCCCCACAGGACTCGGCCGGCCCGGACGAGCCAGCGACGCCCGCGGATCTTACTCCCAGCTCTCCGGCTGCCCCCGGTACTCTCCACGCACGACGGACACCGCGCCCGCACCGAGACCCATACCCAAGCCCGCCGCCGGATCGCGGTCGTCTCTTCCACTCCGCTCCATCTACATGGAAGCACTGGAAATCCCCAGGGCCTATCGCGGGATCTTCACACGATCAGAGGCGCGTTTGACCAGGTCAGCGCATTCCGTCGGTTACCCACTCACCCCAGCTCCCATCCCGTCCGCCGTCGACCCGCACACCGTGGAGCGGGCGTGGTTCAGGGGCGTCAAGGTGGAGCGCGCCACTGTACGAACGACCTTGACGCCCCTGGGCCGCGTCTGCTCGGCTCTGCCTGGGTCGACGGCGGACGGGATGGGAGCTCCCCGCACGCCACTACGTGCCCGCGGTCGGCGACGGTGCCCCGTCCATCCCGGTGCCGGCCGATCCCCCGCCGGAGGCATCGTCTTGTCCGTCAGGTGAGCAATGCGGTGCTCGACTCATGGCCACCGGCCCTATCCACATGTGGGCGCGCGTCGGCGCAGCGTGGGCGGAGCGGGCCGAAGGCAGGAGCGGCGCCCGCAGCGGAGCCGGGAAGCGCGCCCGGCGGAGCGGAGCGCAGCCGGGGCTTGATGAAGGTAGGGAAAGTTCTATCCCGTCTACTCCAGCATGTACTCCAGCATGCAGCCCCGTGGCCCCGGTGAACCGGGCGCTCCAGCTCATGACGTGGCTGTATCGATAATGGCGAGCGCCTGGGATGCCATGGTCGAGCACTGAGAAGCCATCCGCTTTCCGAACGTGATCCTTTGGTTCGGTCTGGGTGGGCATGAACTCCGGCTGGCGGCGGGAGAGATGGGCGTGGTTCGTCCGC